>QMSC01000001.1 GCA_003649515.1 Thermoprotei archaeon
CAATATTGCGAGACTTTTAGCCTCAGTGCCTGGCATGATTTACAGCACATCGGATAACGCAATATGGGTCCACCTATATGTGGCTAGTGTCGCTAGGATAGAGCTTAAAGGCAACGAGGTAAGGATAACACAGGAGACAGAATATCCCTGGGACGGCAGAATAGATGTCACAGTAGAGCCAAGTAAGGATGATGAATTTTCGCTATACCTTAGAATACCAGGATGGTGTAGGGCGGCTACTGTAAATGTGAATGGAAGGAAAGTACGTAAGTCAGTTAAGCCCAGCACTTACCTAGAGATCAGTAGAGTATGGGGGACTGGAGATAGGGTTGAAATTGAGTTAGATATGCCGGTTACACTACTGAAGTCTCATCCCTACGTCCTCAACAATAATTATAGAGTCGCTATAAAGCGAGGACCTGTAGTCTACTGCCTTGAACAGGCCGATAACCCTGAGTATGATGTATGGAATATTGCCATAGTCCCTGAGACTAAATTCACCGCTACCTATGAACCGGAACTTTTAGGCGGAGTTGTCGTCATTGAAGGAAATGGCATAGGACTGGATATCAGTGCATGGAACAACAAGCTATACGCTGAGATGGACGAAGTACAAGTGAAAGCAATACCAGTTAAGTTTAAAGCTGTACCATATTACGCGTGGGCTAATAGATCGCCGGGACCAATGATCGTATGGATCCAAGCATTAGGATTTAACACTCTCCAAGGAGGAAAGAAGCTGTACAAGGCTTAGTAGGAGTCCGCGCCTGAGCTTTCCTAGAACTTCATAAATTTAGCTTTCTAAATAGGCTTATTTTCTGGACCTGCCCTTGATAAACCATTCTATTACATATTAGGATAGAACGCTCCCTTCGGCCTGCCCTTGCTGCCTCTTATGAGCTACAACTTGGTTACTGCTAGCTAGGTTTATAATATCCTCGTCTAAGTGTCCCTAGGCTAACTACGCTGTACCTATGCCTCCTCTAAGAGTACATCGTATGCCTGCAACACCTCCTCAAAAGTCCCAAGTAGGAAAAGAATGTAGAGAATCGCCCCGATCAGTGAGAGGAGAAATAATGTCCAAGGCGCGTCTTTCAACCTCCCGCGCTTATGAAGCTCTATCGCGTTCACTAGGAAGATTGCTCCGTCAGTCACCATAATAGGCGGAAGAGGTATAGGCACTAGGTTAATGAAGGATAGCATTGAGTTGAAAGAAAGAAGCGCGTAGAGAACTAGAGGGGTTAAAAATTGAAGATCGCTTTCATTTACAAGCGCGCTTACAAGGAAGTCGTAAAAGCTTCCATACATTAGCTTTATTATCAACAGGGAGGCTAGTAAGAAAACACTTACTACACCATTAGCTGCTGGTCCAGCCAACGATATTTCAGCATCCTGCTTCAAGTACTCCGTTAACTTCTTCTGTTTTTCCTCCTCCTTCTCTTCCGCCTTACTGAAGACCACCTTGAATGGGTATTCTTCCTCCCACATAACATAAGCTGGCTGCATAAGTACTAAAGTCCCTTCACTTCTTAGTGCTGTAATGATCCCTAGAAGAATACCCGGAATAGACGGCATTATTCTGACCCCTCTCCTTCCTCTTCTCAAGGCAAAGTACTTATGGAAAATTTCGTGAAAGAATACACCTGTAAAAGCCGAGAGAAATGATACTATTAATATAAAGGGATCATGCACGTCCGGATACGATAATATGAGCACAGTGATAATCAAAAGAACAGTTATCTCTAGAGCCTCCGCCCTCCTAAGGAGCCTCATGTTGCTCCACCGGCCTTTGCTCTATCTTATTAATGTGAAGACGTAGTGCTATAATGTCTTTTGTATGTTCGCTACGTTTCTCAAGACAAAGAATAACGTATAATAAACACCTAGTTGCTTAGATGAACGTTGAGTGAAGATACTAGTAAAAAGCTTCAGTGCATCGATAAACTAAAAAACTATAGTGCTCTTATATCTTCTCAGTTGCGGCCGTAGTCTAGCCTGGTAGGATACCGGCCTCCCAAGCCGGTGATCCCGGGTTCGAATCCCGGCGGCCGCACTTTTTAAAAATTCCTTAAGGCAATAAGTTTATAAGTTATTTTAAGCCTATACCTTTTGCAACTACTTGTGGAGGTCTTGAACTTGCCGGAGGTAGAGGAGAAAATACAATGTCCTTGTGGAAGGACTATTAACGACGCCTCCGAGTACAAGCTACTCTTTCTAAAGAAAGAAATGTATGAAATTGACCTTCTATGCCCTAACGACACATGCTTCCTGCGGGAACTAGGCTTCGTTAAGTTCAGAGTGGAAGATGATAACATAAAGATAGAAAAAGCAAGCTTTTACCCTCCATTCGTCACATGGAACGTTGCGAGGCTGGGAAAGGAAAAGGCTATGACCCTCCTAAAACAGCATCTCCGCGACATAGTTAATAAGCAAATTGATTGGAGCAAGATTAAGGAAAGCGTCAAGACAGCCGAGGAAGGTGCTGGATCCTAATTAGCACCAAATTCTTCTTTTCAGGGAATATTTCTGGATCCTGATTAGTAGTTCTTAGAGTATAAAGTAAAAGCTTATAAACATGCATCGTAATGGGTGTTACGCGTAGGTAGATGGGATGAGGAAAGGGGTATCGAGTCAGCCTAAGAAAGTCAGGAAAAGGTACTTCAATGCACCATTACATCAGAGACATAAGGATATGAACGCTCCTCTCTCGCCTGAGTTGCGAAGAGAGTATGGCATTAAGAGATTACCCGTGAGGAAAGGAGATACGGTTCTCATTATGCGGGGAAGCTTTAAGGGGCACGAGGGAAAAGTTACTGGCGTAGATCTTAAGCGGAGAAGAATATCCGTGGAAGGCGTTACGAGAAACAAGGCTGACGGAACACCTGTGCCCATACCCATACATCCGTCAAAAGTCATGATAACTAGGCTCGATCTTTCAGATAAATACAGGCAGACCATTATTAATAGGAAGAGAAGGGTGGAGGTGGCTTAGATTGAGGAAAGTTAAGGGTAGTCTGAGACACCTGCGCCGAGAAGTAGCTCCTCCCTATTGGCCTATCCATAAGAAGGAGTTCGTATGGACCATTAAGCCTAGCCCGGGACCTCATCCCCTTCATAGGTGCATTCCCCTAGCTATAATATTACGCGATATCCTAGGCTATGCTAAGACTCTACGTGAAGCCAGAAGGATCATAGGTCGCGGCGTTATTAAGGTCGATGGAAGAGTTAGAAGGGACTACAAGTATCCTGTAGGACTAATGGACGTGCTAGAAATCACGGAGACAGAAGAGTACTATAGGATAGTATCGCATCCCTATAGAATACTTTATCCAGTGCCCATAGATCCCAGTGAAGCCAAATATAAATTGTGTAGAATTGAAGGGAAAACCGCCGTCAAGCACGGACACATTCAACTGCACTTCCACGATGGAAGGAACCACATAATCCGCGTTAACAATCCAATGGAACCTGTAGAAGACGTATATAAAACCTTTGACTCTGTACTCATTAAAATACCCAAGCAGGAAATCATCGAACACATAAAGTTCGAAGAGGGCGTGTTAGGCCTCGTAATAGACGGCCGAAATGCAGGCAGGCTAGGCAAAGTACTCTCTATAACGCAAGTGTTTAGGAAGAGGGAGGCTATTGTTACATTAAAGGACGAGGAAGGAGAGGAGGAGTTTAGAACGATCCTAGAATACGTTTTCCCTGTGGGTAGGGATAAGCCGTTAATTACAGTTAAGGCTTCTTAGGGGGAGTTAGACCATGTCTAAGCCTTGTCTCGTTAAAGATCACCCGATGCGCAGACTTCAGCTTGCGAAAGTCATCGTTAATATGGCTGTCGGAGAGTCCGGAGAAAGGCTAGCTAATGCCGCCAAAGTTTTGGAACAGCTTACGGGCCAGAAGCCGCTGTTTAGACCAGCCAAGCGCACAATAAAGGAGTTCGGTATCAGGAAAGGCGAGAACATAGCTTGCATGGTTACTCTTCGCGGAGAAAAAGCATTAAACTTCTTAAAACGCGCTCTTGAGGCCGTGAACTTTACAATTAAAGAAGAGAGCATAGACGAGTACGGCAATGTGTCCTTCGGCATTAGAGAGCACATACTACTGCCGGGAGTAAAATACGACCCCTCAGTAGGCATCTTCGGATTCGATGTAACGATAGTTCTTGAAAGACCGGGTTTCCGTGTAGCCCGTAGGAGGAGGAAAAGGAATAAAATTGGGAAAAAGCACAGAATCATACATAGGGAGGAAACAGTAGAATTCCTAGAAAAGGTTTTAGGTGTGAAAGTAGTTAGAAGGAGGGGATAATTGCATGGGTAAGATAAAGCCACCAAAACAGAGGAGATATGGTAAAGGAGCCTATAGATGTAGACGATGCGGAACGCATGAGGCCTTAATTAGAGCTCATGGCATTTACCTTTGCCGTAGATGCTTCCGCGAGGTAGCTCCTTTAATAGGTTTTAAGAAATACATGTAACTTTGAAGTATTCTAGACATTCATTCCTTTAAAGAGCGGAGCGGAAAATTTTAATTTGCTGAAATCCTATTGTGGCGGGATCTTGTATGGTAATGATGGACACGCTTGCAAACGCTCTGGCAACGATAATGAACAATGAGATGAGAGGGCATAAAGAGTGCATAATTCACCCAGCCTCAAAGCTAATTGCGAATGTTCTTAGAGTAATGCAAAAGGAGGGCTACATAGGCGAGTTCGAGTACATAGATGACGGTAGGGGAGGGAAGTTCAGAGTACAGCTGCTGGGACGCATAAACAAATGCGGCGTGATAAAGCCTCGTTTCTCAACGAAGAAAAACGAGTATGAAAAGTGGGAGAGACAACATCTTCCCGCAAGAGATATAGGTATTCTCATAGTCTCGACACCCCAAGGTGTGATGAGTCATAAAGATGCAAAGAACAGGGGCTTGGGAGGAGTATTGTTAGCATACGTTTACTAGGAGGTGATCCGCTATGTCAAATAAAGTTAAACCTAAACTTTCCCGCGAAATGAAGCGCATGCTTGAAGTTAGAGAGAGGATTAAGAGGAAGACGCCCTTCTTCACACGGATGAACGCGTGGTTCCTCAAGCGGTTAGATGAGGATGTATGGCGTTACCCGGGGGGCTTAGATAATAAGATTAGGCTGGAGCGTAAGGGCTTTCCAGCAAAGGTTAAGGTAGGATATAGAGGACCTAGGCTTACTAGAGGACTTCACCCCTCAGGCTTCGAGGAAGTCATCGTTCACAATGTGAATGACCTTCTTAAAGTGAACAAAAACTATCAGGCAATTCGCATAGCCTCTACCGTTGGGAGACGGAAACGTTTAGAAATACTTAAAAAAGCTGAAGAGATGGGTATAAAAGTCCTTAACCCCTTATCGGAGGAGCTCTAGAATGACGCAGGTGGACCACGTTAGAAGGCTTGCAGCGAAGATCTTAGGCGTTGGAGTTCACAGGGTTTGGATAGATCCTGAACAGCTTGAAAGGGTATCTACCGTAATTTCAAGGGAGGAGGTTAGGAAGCTAATCAAGGAGGGAGTTATTAGGAAAAAGCCCATCAGGGGAATCTCGCGCTATAGAATAAAGGTAAGAAAAGCTAAGAAAAGGAAGGGTAGAAGGAGGGGGCCTGGAAGTAAAAAGGGACCGAGATACTATGAGAAGGAGCTATGGATGAGGAGGATACGTGCGTTAAGGAAGTTCCTCAAATATCTAAAGAGCAGAAAGATCATCGACAGAAGAACTTACAGATATCTGTACCGGCTCGCTAAAGGAGGCATGTTTAGAAGCGTATCTCACATGAAAAGCTATATAGAAGAACATAAACTAGCTAGGAGGATCTAAGATGGGGCGTAGGGGGAGGTTTAAGTTACCACTTAAAAGACGCAGAAAGGGATTAACTAATTACTACAAGCGCAGGAAACTCATATTATCCGGCAAGCCGAGACTCGTCATAAGAAAGACAAATAGATACATCATAGCCCAGATCATTGAAGCTCTTCCAGGAGGAGACAAGGTCCTTGTTGCTGCACACTCATCCGAACTCATGAGTAAGTATGGATGGAAAGGAGATACAAATAATACTCCTGCGGCTTATCTAACCGGATACCTTGTTGGTTTAAAGGCCCTTAAAAATGGGGTGAAAGAAGCCGTAGCAGATATCGGTTTACATAGACCTATTCCTAGAAGCAGGATATTTGCGGTGTTAAAAGGTGCCGTTGACGCAGGACTTCATGTTCCACATGGAGATGGGATATTTCCTGACGATAGCAGGATAAGGGGTGAGCACATAGCCGAGTATGCTAAAAGAATTAAACAGGAAGATCCTGTCAAGTACGAAAAGTTGTTTAGCTGCTATATTAAGAGAGGGTTTACCCCCGAGAATCTACCTCAACACTTCGATGATGTTCTAAGCAAAATAAGGGAAAGTTTTAGTTAGATCATTCTCTTAAGCAGGTTATTAATATCACTGCCCCGATAGCCTAATTCACCCTGATTGCCGTAGTGCTTTTTAATGCTATATCTAAAGCCTCCTTTGGGAGGATGAAGTCTAAAGACTGGTTTAATGAAAGGCTCTTTTCTAAGATCTACGTGCCCCTCTAAAATTGCATCAGCTAGTTCTTCAAAGCTCGAGAAACCGAGTTTCTTTAAGTGCTTCTCTCTTAACCTGTCCCCTCCAACAACTCTACCACGATACTTGAGCAGTAACGTCAGCGTATCCCTGTCTATTTCCCCCCACGTCACGTAATCCTTAACCTTATGTAGCATTCCTCGTATGCTTGGAGTGTCGTCGACAAGCACTACGTTGAATTTTTTATGCAATCTTAGTAATTTAAGCGTGTACTCTACGTCTTCAGGGACTCCTACACAACCCCTTATTCTGATCACAGCTAGCTTCACGGAGCTCACCACTCCATTGGATGTTTGAACTTATAGGTGCTCTTCAATGCGTTATAGGTGGCCTTCGCAAAGTTCACTGGCGTTTGCGTGGATCCCCTCGTCCTAGTCCAGACATCCCTTATTCCAGCTAACCTTAGTACGGCCTTAGCAATATCTCCCGCTACCAGTCCAACGCCTTTAGGAGCCGGTAATAGCCATATCTCTACGCTACCGCTCTTACCGAAGACCTTAAACGGTACGCTATGAGGTTCATTACACGAACACTCCCAGCTACCGCAACCTCTTCTCACAGGAACGATGTTTAGCTTAGCATCCGTTATAGCTTTTTCAATAGCCTGCCTAACTTGCTTAGCCTTACCTATGCCTACACCCACGTATCCGTCTTCATTTCCCACAACGACTAGTGCCTGGAACTGGCTTACTTCACCTGCATCAGTTTGCCTCTGCACTAAGTTTATGTTCAAGACCTCATGCTTTAAATCCGGTAATAGGACATCTATTATCTCAACTTCCATTACTGGTAAGTTTTGTTCGAATATCTGCTCTATGGACGTTATTGCTCCTTCCTTCACCATCCTACCTACTTCTGTTCGCGGAATCCACTCCTCGATACTAAAGGACATTACACCTCCCTCCCTACAACATCTCAGCACATATATTTGCTTTAATAAAAATCTTTTCTCTCCTCGGTAACACGGTAACCTATATAAATAAGGGTTCTTGTAGAGTTCTTGGCTTAGTGTAGACTCCTCTCGAGGTGCAAAGATGTGTCTGTTAGATCTAAGAAAAAGTCTAGGTGGCAAAGAGGCTCAAGAACCTGCGGATGGGGTAGAGTAGGACAGCATAGGAGAAGTGGCACGCGAGGAGGGCGAGGGCACGCGGGTTACCACAAACACATGTGGACTTGGGTTGTAAAATACGCTCCATCATGGTTCGGTAAGCGAGGCTTTGTAAGACATCCTTCACTTGTTCCTGAAGCAAAGATAATTAATCTAAACGAAATAGATGAGCGGTTAGATGAATGGTTAAAAGCAGGTTACGCTAAAATAGTAGACGATAAAATCGAAGTAGACTTATTGAAGTTAGGATATAATAAAGTTTTAGGAGAAGGTAATATTAGTAGACCTGTAGTGATAAAGGCCTTAAGCTTCACTAAAAAGGCAATTCAAAAAATAACGCAGGCGGGGGGACAGGCAGTAAAGGTAGCAGAGTGAGGTGAAGAGAGTGGGACTTCTAGATGCAGTAGACCCCGTTCTCCGGGTTCTACCAGAGATTCCCAAGCCTCCCCGTAGACTACCCCTAAGCGAAAGATTAGCGTGGACCGGAATAGTCTTAGTGCTCTATTTGATAATGTCCCAAATACCTCTATACGGAATACCCTGGCAAGAACGCGGATTAGAGACATTTCAGCTCATAAGGATCATAACAGCCTCTAAACGAGGAACACTCATGGAGCTGGGCATAGGCCCACTGGTTACTAGCGGACTTATATGGCAGCTACTCGTGGGAAGCAAGCTCATAAACTTGGACCTAACAACGCCTCGAGGAAGGGGGCTGTTCACAGGTCTACAAAAGTTATTCGCCATAATATTCACCTTCATAGAAGCTGCCGCGTTTATTCTCGGAGGCTACTACGGTCCTCTAGCGTTTGAGCAATCCTCCTTAGTTTTTACGCAACTATCCATAGCCACAATACTCGTGCTCCTGATGGACGAAATGCTACAAAAGGGTTGGGGGCTTGGAAGCGGTGTTAGCCTCTTCATAGCTGCTGGAGTATCCCAACAAATATTCTGGCAGCTCTTCTCTCCCATATCCGTCGGAGATGAACTCCCCTTAGGAGTCATTCCCGCATGTGTGGTGGCTCTAGGCGAAAGTATAACTAGCAACGACTGGAGCAAAATAACTTACCTCCTAACACGACGCCCTGAGTACCCAAGCCTTCTAGGTTTTATCACGATGCTGGCATTCTTTGCACTCCTACTATACCTAGAGAACATGCAAATCGAGATCCCAATAGGTGTATCAAAATACGGCGGAATGAGAACTAAGATACCTTTGAAATTCCTCTATGTGTCCAACATACCAATAATCTTGGTGTCAGCCCTGCTTGCAAACCTCCACATATTTTCACGAATACTTTGGACACGATTCAGTACTGAGTCAGGCCACTGGTTATACCAATATTTCCTCAAATATATAGCGGATTATAACGCTACTGGCGGTAGATTAGTTCCAGTTAAAGGAACCCTAACGTACTACCTTTCCCCACCTGGAGGTATAAACAGTCTCATAGAAGACCCTGTGCAAGTGCTCATCTATGCTGGCTTCGTTATACTGTTTTCAATACTTTTCTCGATAGCTTGGATAGAAACTTCAGGCATGGATCCCTGGAGCCAAGCCCAGCAACTCTCAGAAGCAGGTATGTATATTCCTGGGTTCCGTAAGGCTCCCAGAATACTGGCATCTGTGCTTTCCAAGTACATTCCAACACTAGCTGTTCTGAGCGGTCTCATAGTCGCTTTAATAGCCGTTATAAGCGATCTTGTGGGCGTCTTAGGGACTGGAATAGGGGTCTTGCTTCTTGTGGGAATACTTATACAGTATCAAGCCATCATAGCTCAAGAAAGAGCTTTAGAAATGTATCCTATATTGAGAAGACTCGTTGGAACGCGGTAGCGTTATTTTTCAAAACTCTAAGACTACTACATGGCAAAACTTATAAACTAATAAAACCTTCTAACTAAAAGACATTTCCAGCCTTAATTTTAAATTTGATGAAGGTGGCCCCTATGCCTAGAAGGATGACAAGCAGGATTCAGGATAGGAAGAGAGAAATTTATAACCTTCTGCTTGAGAAAGGTGAGTTACCCACATCCGAGATTGCAAGAATTACTGGTTTGACGCACTCTCAGGCCTTTTACGCTTTAAGACTATTATCGAGGGATGGGAAAGTAGAGGAGATACGGAGAGGAAAGGTTGCTTACTGGAGGGCAATAAAGGAGGGATAGCATTGGGCGGAAGGCAAAGGACGTCAATATTCTTCGATGTAGAGGAGAAGAAGGAGACAAAAGAAAAGAGGGAGAAAGCCTCTCGTGAGAAGAAAGGGCAAAGGAAAAAGCGAAGGTGAGTATAAGTATCCCTTACGTGATAAACCTGCAGTTACCATAGCCATACCTACAGCGATAGTAGAAAACATTCCTCTACTCGAGAAAACCATAAAACTAGCGTATGTAGCTCGCTTTGCTACAATATTTCGCGTTGAGGAGATTCACATATACCGTGATCCCTACGATAATTCTCCAGAGGAGAACTTTCGCTTAATAGAGATAATCTTAAGGTATGCTGCGACCCCACCTTATTTAAAAAGGAAACTGTTTAAGAGAAAACGTGCGCTTAGATATGCAGGCATTTTACCTCCCTTAAAAACTCCTGATCACCAGCCCAAAATTGACCTTGAAAAGATCACCAGGCTAGATGCTTATAGAAAAGGTCTTGTAGTCGGCTTTAGGAAAGGAGGAGTGCTCGTAGACATAGGACTCGATAAGCCCATAATCGCTGCAGGAAGAGCGCCTCCTGGCGCCCAAGTGAGCGTTCACATTGTTAAGAGGGGAAAAGCCCTTCGAGCAAGAATAGTATCCGAGGAAAAAGTACCGCTATACTGGGGCTTTCGTACAATAGGTCTTCTGTCTTTGCGTGAACTTCTAAATAGATTCAGCAATAAGGGGACTCTTACAATAGCTACATCAAAGCATGGACAAAATATTATTGAGGTATTACCCAAACTTCAGAGCGCTATAAAGAAGAACAAAAAAATTCTAGTGCTCTTCGGTTCACCTGAACACGGGCTATATCAGATCTTTGAAAAGGAAAACCTAAGCTTAGAGGATTCTGTTAACTGGGTTGTGAACTTCGTACCCCATCAGGGAACTGAAACCATACGCACGGAAGAAGCTATAGGGATATGTCTCGCAATAATAAACGTTCTTAAGTGCTCGTAACCTTTTGACGAAAACCTTAAATAACATAGCATGGATGGTGAAGAAGGACTGGAGGACGCGCCGGAATGGTTGGCGGTACACGGCCTCGCAGAGGCTCAATGGGATTTTACCCCAGGAAGAGAGCAAAAAGCATAGTTGCGCGTATAAGAAGATGGAGAAGAATAGATGACCCAAAACCTCTCGGCTTCGCAGGATATAAGGTTGGCATGCTCCACCTGGTGATGCTTGAGGATAATCCCAATAGTCCGTATTACCAAAAGGAGATGGCAAAGGCAGCTACCATTATCGAAGTACCTCCATTAGTCGTATGCGGTATAAGAGCTTACAAGAAAACACCGTATGGACTCAAAACCATAGGGGAGATATGGGCTAAAGAAGTACTATTTTCCAGTGTGAGAAAGAAGATAGAAGATGCCCTGAAGAAGGCTAGGAGCAAAGAGGAAAAGAGGAAAGTGCTAGCAAAGTTAGATTATAAAATAGTCTTTAAAGACCTAGAAAGAGTATTTACTCTGCCGAAATTGGATACTAAATCCGAATCCGAGAAAGTGGACATAGAGAAGCTATACAGCAACCTCATAGAGAAGTTTAGACAGAAAGCTTCAACTGCCAATGAAATAAGGTTAATTGTCGCTACCCAACCTCGAAAGGCCGGAATTCACAAGAAGAAGCCAGAAGTATTTGAAATACCTGTTGGGGGAAGCACACAGGAAGCATTGGAATACTCGCTAAATAAGCTGGGCAAGGAGATTGACGTAAAAGAGGTATTTGAAGAAGGAAAGTACGTAGACGTAGTCTCCATAACTAAAGGGAAGGGATTTGCTGGCGTAGTAAAACGCTTTGGTGTAAAAATACTGCCGAGATGGCACAAGCACCGTAAGGGTCATAGAAGAATAGGCTCTGTAGGCCCTACAGGTCCAGCAATAATGTTCACAACTCCTAGACCTGGGCAGTTGGGCTTCCAGCAAAGAACAGAATATAACAAGCGCATACTTAAAATAGGGACCGCCCCTGAAGACATTAATCCTTTAAGCGGCTTCAAACACTACGGTATCATAAGGAGCACTTTCATGATAATTGAAGGGAGCATTCCGGGACCATCTAAGAGGCTCGTTAGATTACGTTTCCCTATTCGTCCTATTACCGGAATGCCTGAAAATCCTCCGAAAATCTTGTACATGAGCACTCAACCCGTCAGCGTTCCAGCGAGGTGATGTAAATGGAAATCACAACTGCACCTTTCTTAAAACTAGAGGGAAAAGTCCCTGAGCGGATACCTGTTTACAGTCTGGAGGGAAAGAAGCTGAAGGAGATAGAAACTCCAAAGGTCTTCTATACTCCTGTAAGGAAAGACCTGATACTTAAAGTGTTCCTAGCCTTACGAACAAGTAGATTACAACCTAAGGGCGTTGATCCTCTAGCCGGGAAACGCACAACCGCAGAAAGTTGGGGCGTAGGCTATGGTGTTGCAAGAGTTCCGAGAATAAAGGGCTCCACACGCGCAGCCTTTGTACCGCAGGCAGTAGGTGGAAGAAGATTCGGAGCTCCTACAACGCTCAAGAGAATAAGAGAAAGGATCAACCGGGTTGAAAAGCGACTAGCTCTCGCTTCAGCTATAGCTGCAACTGCTATAAAGGAAATTGTAAGGACTAGAGGGCATAGAATTCCGGAAAAAATAGACCTTCCTATAGTTTTAGAGGATAGACTAGAGGAGATAGATAAGACCAAGAAGCTCAGAGAAGTACTTAAAAAGCTCACGCTCTGGAGTGATATTGAAAGAGCAAGGAAAGGAGTAAAAATTAGGGCTGGTAAAGGGAAGATGAGAGGAAGGCGTTATAAGGTTCCTAAGAGCATACTGCTGGTCGTTACAGATACAGAAAATATCAGAAAAGCTGCACGTAACTTGGTGGGCGTTGACGTGGTTAACGTACATAAGCTCAACGTGGAGCTTCTCGCCCCTGGAGGACATCCCGGAAGACTCACTGTATGGACCGAATCTGCAGTAAAGACCCTTGCTGAAAAATTTGGGTGATCTCATATGGATCCCTTCAAGGTAATAATTAGACCAGTAGTAACAGAAAAAGCAATAGCCAAGATAGAAAAGGACAATACTCTAACTTTAATAGTAGATAGAAAAGCCACAAAACACCAGATCAAAAGAGCCGTAGAGGAAATCTTTGGAGTAAAAGTAGAGAAGATAAATACTCTCATATCTCCTAAGGGTTATAAAAAAGCCTATGTAAAACTTAAGCCCGAGTACAAGGCATCAGACATCGCCTCTAGGCTAGGCATACTTTAATCTCTCTTTCGATGTTTTGACAAAAGGCTTGACCTTTTAAGAGTTATCGTTTCCAGTTTAGAGTTAGATCACAATCCTGATCTCGCTAGCTCAAGAAGACTAATGAGATCTCTTAGTAACAGGGGGATAGAGGAATCTTAAACGTGAGTCAAGCTCTTAAAAGCCTTAGTGATTTGCTCCACGGCAAGAAAAAAGACACGTTCGAAACATGAAGTTACGAGATAGAAGAACGGTAAACTTTATTAACTAACCCTATGCAAAGGAGTTTGGGATTGCAATGGGTAAGAGATTAATAGTTCAGCGTCGAGGACGAGGAGGCTCAGTCTTCAGACATCCAGGATGGAAAAAGGTAGGGGCTATTAGGTATAGACCTTATAATGAAGAAGAGTTCCGCGAAAAAGTTCTGCGTGGCAGAGTTGTCGACCTACTTCACGATCCTGGAAGAGGAGTTCCAGTAGCGAGAATAATCTTCGAGGATGGAACAGAAATGTTCAATGTGGCGTCCGAAGGGCTCGCTTTAGGCACTATAGTATACTACGGTAGAAAGGCACCACAGAACTTGGGTAGCATATTACCAGTGGGTAGAATATCTGAAGGATCCTACATATGCAACGTTGAACTCAAACCTGGAGATGGAGGGAAAATCGCTCGCGCTAGCGGAACCTATGCTATAGTATTAGCCCATTCCGCTAATACCACAACAATACAGTTACCATCTGGAAAAGTTAAGGAAATAGACTCTAGATGCAGGGCTACGATCGGCATAGTGGCTGGTGGAGGACGAATAGAAAAACCCTTCCTGAAGGCAGGAAAAGTTTATCATCTTTCCAAATCAAAGGCCTGGAAGTATCCTACAGTGAGAGGGAAAGCCATGAACGCGTACGCTCACCCACATGGCGGCGGAAGCCATAAAAGCAGGCGTAGAGGATCCACTCCTAAGCCAAGAACCGCTCCTCCAGGGCAGAAAGTGGGACACTTCGCCTCAAAACGTACTGGTCGAAGGAAAGGTTAGTTTTCAAAAAATTAAAATAATTGCGGAATAATGTTATGGAGGGATGCTTGTGAGTAGCAGGGAGTTTAAGTATAGGGGATATACGCTTCAAGAACTACTTAACATGCCAATAGACGAGGTCATAAAGTTGTTACCGTCAAGACAGAGAAGAAGCCTGCTTAGAGGATTAACGCCAGAGCAAAAGAAGCTACTAGAGAAAGTTAGAAAAGCTAAGAAAATGCTCGAAACCACCGGAAAGGTAAAAATGACTATAAGAACCTACTGTAGAGACATGATTATACTGCCAGAAATGGTCGGACTCGTGATCCACGTTTACAATGGAAAGGAATTTGTTCCTGTAAAAATTGTACCTGAAATGATAGGGCACTATTTAGGCGAATTTGCACTGACCACGGCGATTGTAAAACATGGAGCTCCTGGTCTTAAAGCCACCCGAAGCTCCATGTACGTACCACTAAAGTAGAGGTGTTAGGGCGTGGGCGTCTATCAGGGAAATGATTTAAGAAAGCCGAGTGGAGGACTGAAAGGTAGACATAGAAAAGTTAAGCGTAAATATGAGCTCGGACGCTACCCCACAGAAACGCTACTTGAAGGAAAGGAGCAAAGAAACACTATAAGAGTACGAGGAGGAAATGTGAAAGTACGTCTTGTTCGCGCTGTCTACGCTAACGTCAACATACCATCCACAGGAGAGACGAAAAAAGTTCGAATAATTAAAGTACTAAAGAACCCTGCAAACCGGGATTATGATAGACGAGGGATTATAACTCGCGGAACACTTCTCCAAACAGAAATTGGAATTGTACGTGTTGTATCTAGACCGGGCCAGGACGGGGTCATTAACGCCATTTTAGAGGAAGAACGCTAAAATAGGATTCTGATCATGCGCAATAGGGACTACTATATTCTATGGCCTGTATATTTTGACAAAAATAGAAGTAGAAGGGAGGGAAGAAGAGTCCCTCTAAACTTAGCAGTGGAAAATCCTAGTGTTGACGAGATCTCCTTTGCCGTTAAGAAAATGGGTTTAGAGCCCGTTGTTGAAAGAGATAAAGCTCATCCGACTACATGGTTTGAACTAAAGGGAAGAGTACTCGTAAGGAAAGACTCATACAAGTTTAACAAAAATCACCTAGTTAGGAATGTGGGCAAAATTCTTTGCGAAATGAGACGTAGGAGGAAATAATTCTAGCAAATTAATCATCATACCTTGAAAGAAATACCCTGAGCCTCTCCCTGATAACCTGGTTGACTAAGCTTCCATCAGCTCTTCCTGATACCCTTCTCATAACCTCCCCCATTAACATTCCCAATGCTCGTTCACGAAGCTTCATTATGGCCTCTTTCTTCTCTTCAAATACCTCTGTCACTATTTTCTCTAATTCATCTCTTTCAAGAGCTTTAAGGTTTAGCTCTTCTACGGCTTCCAGAACAGTTTTCGAAGGATTCCTAGCAAGGTATTCGATGATTTTAGGAATTGCTTCCTTTACTATCTCCCCCTCATTTAATAAAGAAAACAGGCTATCAAATACTTCGTCTTCCAGCTCATCTACTGGCACACCCTCTCTCCTCAAACTTTTCAAAGTATTTTCGAAAGTCGCTGCTATCACCCTAGGAGGCACATTGGGGTACTTCTCTACAAGCCTTTCGAATGAATCCAAGTAATACGAGGATATCATTTGCTCGGCAAGGTTTTTACTCAATCCATAGTCCTTAACAAACTTCTGAAGTTTAACATCTAGGGGTTCCGGTAATTGCCTTTTAATCTCGTTTAGAAACTCCTCCGTTATTCGCCTAGGCCTTATATCGGTCTCCGGGTACATCCTCGCTGCTCCAGGTCGGGGTCTTGAATAGTGCGTCGTTCCATCAGGATTGGGTCCACGCGTTTCTTCAGGAACACCTTCAAGTGCCTCAATACATCTATCAATAACGGCGTTAAGAGCCTCGATCACCTTGCTACGCTCATCAGCTATGAGTACGAAAGCGTCTTTCTCTCCAAGATTTAGCCTCTCAGACACTTTCCTTACCTCCTCCTCACTTATTCCATAGGCTGGAAGCTCATCGCTATGGAAGATGCCTCCTACACCACCCCAAAAGCGGGCCCTATCAGCTAGCTCAGTTGCAAACCTCCTTCCAGGCTGTATTTCATATCCCAGTATCCCCTTAAATCTAGACAACTTCACGGCCAGCACACATCCTCCCTTCTTGAGCGCCCTTCTAATCACGCGGCACTTAGTTCCCTCAAAGATGTCCGTAACGTCTACAAAGTCTCTTTTAAGATGCTCCTTAACAACTCCTCTTTCCCTTAACATATCACGAATATTAAGTAGATTGTATTGACGTAGAACCTCGTACTCCACAACTTTTCTAATCAGACCTAGTTTTTGAACACCCTTGATCTCTATTTTTGCTCCGCCCTTTATTGATATATTAATATCCTGTCGGATAGTGCCTATTCCTCGTTTAACCTTTTTAGTCAGCCTTAACAACTGTCCTATCTTTAAGGCTACTTTCTCAGCCTCTTCAGGAGATGAAATCACAGGCGCTGTTGCTATTTCGATAAGCGGTACGCCTAATCTATCCAATCTATACGTAACTTTAGTAGCGTCTTCAGATACTTTTCGAGCAGCGTCTTCTTCAAGACATATCGTTTGAATAGGAATCTTCTTACCGTCCACTTCCATGGATCCTCCTAATGCCACGAGGGCTGTTCTCTGGAAACCCGTAGTGTTAGACCCATCAATCACAGTCTTCCTCATAACATATACTTCATCTACGGGCTGGGAATTTAGCATAAGTGCCACTGTTAGGACTATTCTTAACGCCTCATAATTTAGGTCGTGAGGCGGCTCCTCGTCCATTTCGACTAGACATGACGCGTTATCAAAGTGATGGTATTCGTAAACCCTTCCACGTTTAAACTCAAATAATGCAGCGGGGTCCACTTCCCCTAGTTCACTCGTTGTAGGCCTAAGCCTCCTTTTAAAGAGATAATCAGCATCGGCATCAGCTGGCATGAGATTCGGCGGACAGTTGCAGAAGAGTTTTTCACGAGTATCAAGCATTTGGTGAAATTCTAGACCTACTCTCAGTCCCAGGCTTTTATAATTTAACTTCACTTTCACGATCCTCACCGATATCTCAATTCCCTGTATATCTCTATGGCCCTAGTTAAGTTAATTGTTTCCCTCCGGCTTGCGAGAATGATCGTGTCCTCCATTTGAGATACCATGCCAGCAGAACGTTCCACGAGAACAGGATAACCTGTGATAGCTTTATAATTAGCAAGCTTGGCTATCACCTCATCCACTTGGCTGCGTCCTATCAATCTTGCCAACCATCTCTTGGCGAAGGGAAGGGATCTGAAGCTGCTCCATACCTTTTTTATGATTTCATTCGCCTTCTTATCCCTCTTAACCCTCTTAAGACTGGATAAGCGGAATATGGTGACAACATTCCCCTCCACGACCTCACCTACTCCATTTGTGGCGAAAGGCTCTATCGCGTAAACTTCTCCTGTTCTCGAAACTACGTTAGGGTAGCCTATTCCAGTGTTGGGTACGCTCTTACCTGCGTGTAAATTGTATCTATCAATGAGATGCCCACTCAGGTTTCTTATCGGGTTAAAGCCCATTTTGGTAATCTCCCTTTCTATAACTACGCCTATTTCCTGCAGAGGCTTGAAGGGTTTCATAGCCCTAATAGCTGCTACCAGTGCGTTATAAGCAGCGTCTACAAGCTCTAGGTAGTCGACTCCCAAAGGTATTGAAAGCGCTGCATCTGCTATGAATCCATCAACATGTACGCCTATATCAACCTTAACAATACCTTTTCTGGGTACTGTTAGCTCATCCTCTATATCGGCCGTATAGTGGGCGGCAACTTGGTTGATGGAAATATTTACAGGGAAGGCAGGTCTTGCACCGCTATTTATAATGAACCCCTCCAGTTTCTCGCATATCTCAAGTACAGGTTTATCTTCTTCAACGAGATTAAGAGCGAGCTTTAAAGCCTTATAAACGACCTTACCAGCCCTCCTGTAGCAGTCAAGCACCATGTCAGTCAACTCCGCAATTGATAGCTCCCAAGTTTCGATATCCAATTACAGACCCATCTATTTTAAAATAGCTATAGGCTTTTAGTATAGGGGAATATATTGAACATCTCCCAGATAGTTAGGAAGTTGGCAGAATTTCTCGATAGAAAGGACTCTACACGAGAAATTCTTGTACAGAATGCAAGGGATATCATAAGGCATTCTAAAGATGCCTTGAAGCACATGTATTTAGGCAATATGTCAGAATCTCGCGCAGTACTCGAGAAAATGAGGAAATTATGTGCAGAGCTAAAAAGCCTAGTAAAGGAATATCCCGACTTGCTTTATGGAGGACTGATGGTAAACGCGCTAACGGAGTACATCGAAGCCGAGATAGTTTATTCAATACTTACACGTGGGATTGATATACCGGCTCCGGAAGACCTGGACGTGGACCCTGTACCCTATGTACTAGGACTAGCCGACGCCCTTAGTGAACTCCGAAGGTTCATACTTGAATACCTTCGTAGAGGGGATGTTGAAAGCGCGGAAAAGTTGCTGAACTGTATGGAGGAAATATTTCTTGAAATAAGTACTCTGCAATACCCCGAGGGACTTTTACCAGGCTTCAGAAGAAAATGCGATATCATTAGACGCCTCATAGACGAGACTAAGAGCGATATTATATTTGTGAAAACTAGAAGAAAGTAGGGGAGCCGTTGTTGAGGGAAAAGGTGCCGCCTTACTTCTCGATACAAGTTGCGAGAAAAGTTCAACGTTACCTATCATCCAAAATCGTAATGAAGGACTTGCTGCCCCCCTTTATAGAGACCGTTGCTGGAATAGACCTTGCATACAGCGGCAACCTCGCAGTAGCCGCCGCAGTCCTCTTAGACTATCAAACTCTTCAAGTTCTCGAGAAAAAAGTTGCTGTTACAAAGGTAATGTTCCCCTATGTCCCTACGCTACTCTCCTTTAGAGAACTTAAGGCAGCCTTTCTAGCGTATAAACACCTATCTCAAACCCCTGATGTGATACTAGTTGACGCCCATGGATACTCCCATCCATTTCGGTTGGGATTTGCAAGTCACTTTGGAGTAGTCGTTAAAAAGCCTACAATAGGCGTGGCGAAAAAGCTACTATGCGGCGAGATCGGACCATGGAAGAACAACTGGGCACCCATAGTTGCTGAGGGCGAAGTCATAGGCGCCGCCCTAAGAACCCGAAAAGGCATTAAACCGATATATATAAGTGTGGGGAATATGGTAACCCTCAACACAGCAATAAAAATAGTGCTTCACACCACGAGAAGATATCGTATTCCCGAACCTGTTAGACAAGCACATATGGAATGCACCAGAATAGCTCGACTTCTCAGGTCACTATGAGCCCTCTCCAAGCTCCCTTATACGTTCGATTATCTTCGAGGTCTTACATAATTCTTCTTCAAAAGCCTCGCTTAATTGTAAGAGCTTTACGTTAGTCTTCCCGCTTTTCTGGAGGACCTCTTTAACCTTTTCCATCAGCTCCCTCTGATCAGGACCAAAGAGAATTACATCAGGCTTAACATCCTCTACAACCTTTAAGACATCGAACTTCTCATCCCCTAGCACTACCTTATATACATACTTCATGGACTCCAGTAGCTTCCTCCTAAGACCTTCGGGAAAGACGGGATTATGTCCTTTAAATTTCCTTACTGTCGAATCACGTGCAAGAACTATTACCACCCTTCCAAGATCCCAGGCCTGCCTTAAGAAGAAGATATGTCCCGGATGTAGTATGTCAAAAACCCCTCCCACTAAGACAGTTTTCCTCGAAGGTCTTTCCCAGGAAAAGTTTACTAGCCCCTGAAAGCGCAGGGCATCGAGCAACCCCTCGGCGTACGCTATACAGGCAAGGCTGGTAAAAAGGTCTTCCTTTTCAAGATAGTATCTTGCATCGTTTACATAAGCTTTCGCTAAATCTACTATTTCACTTACAACGGGTTTTCTCGCGCTCTTTGAGAATTCGACGCTCTCAAGGACTTTCTCAACACTCTTTATGTACTCTTCGATCTTAGCTTTTTTACCCTTGAAGACCAATGTTTCACCACAGTTTTTGGTGCCCCACAAATATATATTAACACTTCTTCCTCAAGCGGATGTAAATCTCCCGGTATTATCAAGCTGTGAGGAGGAGGGCCAAAGTTATATTGGAGTAGATCTTTAAAAGAGCCCGCACGTATCACTTCATTATCAGAGCCTATCCTCCCCAGCCCTATTCCAAGAGCTCCCAAATCTATAATGCCTTTATTCTCGAATTCCTCCATTCTTAAAAGGAGTTTAAGAGCATCTTCGACTCTCATTAATCTGCTCCTTTCAACCTTTATATCAAGAAAGAAGAAGGTATGAAGACCCCTTAATAGATTATCATATAATACCTCGTAAGGATAAGTTGAGAAGAATTCTTCTTCAGGGAAGACTATCGTTGCACTTTTCCCAAATTTATATGCTTGAAGTCCCGTCGCGCTGATACCAGCGGAGAGAATAGAAGGAGCATGTATAACCTTAGTTGGTATGCCAGCCTTCTCCGCTTCAATTCTGATAAAGATATGCGTCGTTGCAATAAAGGGGTCACCTATAACGGCTATTACAATATCTCTTAAAGCGGCTTCTTTAAGGATCCTTCGATAGTCCTCACCTTCGAGAAACTCTCTATCAACGAAAGACACCTTGGCTTGATCAACGTACTCGCTGAGTACTACTTTAAAGTCGGAGTTCACGAACAGGCTCGTATAATTATCGACGTATATCCTATCAGCCCTTTTAAGAACATCTAAAGCCTTGAGCGATATATCCTTTGAGCTTAGACCTAAACCAACAAAATAGAGCAAAGCGATCACCGGTTACCACGGGCCCGGCGGGATTCGAACCCGCGACCCCCGGGTTTCTCTCACAAGATTGGTTAAGAGCCTCACCCACCTCTACCGGGTGTCCGGTGCTCTACCAGGCTAAGCTACGGGCCCTGCTTTAGGTAGTATCGTGCCTAGGATTATAAATTTTTCTGGCATTTAATGCGTCTATAACCTCTCGCAGAACAGTACATTTATGTAAATTCCCCAGTTTATAATTGGGGGTATACAATGTTAGCGATCTTAGAGGCCACAGCAATAGTTATCTTAATAGCACTATCAAACGCCGTACTTCAGAGATTAGTCCTAAACGTTAGGAAAATTGAAAGGCTCTCACAGGAGATACACCGATGGCAAGAAATACGCGAGGAATCCATAAGGAAGAAGGATAAGAAACTCTTCTTGAAGACGGAAAGGGAAAAGAGAAGAATTAAAAAGTTAAAGGCCGAGCTAGATAAGGAGAAGGCTAAGAATTACGCTATCTCGATAGCGCTTTGGTTTGCTGGCCTTAAGCTGGCCGAAATGATACTTGGAAAAGGGTTTTCAATATACTTACCCCCTTTAGGAATTCCTATAGGTTTCATTGGATGGTATATCATCGTTAGCCTATGGATGTTCCCACTGTCGAGTAGAGTTATTGCGGGTAGAGTTTATGCTATGCTCTCAACAGTTAGAGGTTGGATGTAGCAGAAGAAATAAATACGAATAAGTAATTTAAGGTGGCGGGACCTCGATGGGACATACGCCTCGTTCCAGAAGGTTAAGAAGAACGATTGTTAGAACGCCTGGCGGTAGACTAGCCATCCACTACAAAAAGAGAAAATACGACGTGCCTAAGTGCGCCATCTGCAAGCACCCCCTAAACGGATTCCCCAAACTTAGGCCTAAGGACGTTAGAAAGGGTCATAGACCTCCCACTAGAATTTTCGGCGGATACTTATGTGCTAACTGCTTAGAAAAATTCATTCGAGAAAAGGTCATGTCGCAGTACTCTACATCGGGCGCCTAACATGCCCCGAAAACTAGTCATAGCTATTAGCGGGCAGGTAGGCGCGGGAAAGACAACTTATGCTAAAAGACTAGCCGAGGAGTTTAACCTAAAGTACGTTTCAAGTGGAATGCTTTTCAGAAAGATCGCTGAAGAACTGGGAGTCTCCCTGCTACAACTGCACGAAATGGCTGAAAAGGACCCAAAGTATGACTTAATGATCGATAAAAACGCCATAAAAGTTGCTAAAGAGGGAAATGTTGTAGTAGAGGGACACTTGGCTGCATGGGTACTCGCAGACATTGCTGATATAAAGGTCCTGCTTATAGCCCCTCTTAACGTTAGAGCTGAGAGACTAGCCCAAAGAGATGGAAAAAGCTTCAAGAAATCACTACAGGAGATTAGGAAAAGGGAAGAGAGTAACAGGAAAAGATGTTTAAAATACTATGGGAAGGATACAAAGGACTGGAGCATATTTAATCTCATAATAGACACTAGCAAACTTAGCATCGACGGGGTCTACCGGATACTTAGAGAATACGTTAGAACTTATATAGAAGAACACGAAGAAGAGCGGTAGATAGGCTACCTAACCTTTGAATTGTCATCCTTCACTCTATTCTCATATACAAAAAAGCATCTCACAGTAGGGGTCTCCCACAGCCCTGCATTTAATCTCGAGAGATTCCCGAATCTTAAGCCCCGTGAGACCTTCTATAAGACCTTCTAGGTAACCTCTAGTGAATAAACATGTAGGCTCGCGAGAAGGCTTCATGAAATCGGATTCGAATCCATTGTATACGCGGATTCTTATCTCCCTCCTGAAGAGATCTATGTTCATTACCTTTACCTCTCCGAATCCTTGCTCAGTTAGGACTCTTTCTAGTTCCCTTACAAATGCCTCTCTCTTTACGTGAAAATCCTCCTGCCTCGTTGAGCTTATATTGCGGCCCTCAACAAGCCCCATTTGAAAGCCTAAGTGGAAGTATATTACCCTTATTCCATTACCTCCCTGTAAGGCTAAGTTTTTGAAAGCTATTCCAAGGCTTTCCGCCCTTAACTTTATTTCTCTATTCTTACTGACAGCTATCACTTCCCACCACTTCTCATTCTTTAATGCCCTAAGCAATATATAAATTTTGCCATTGAATTGCAAAAATTTTCAATTTAGAGCTCAATTTTTGATTGAAATTGCATCATGCACTGATCTATTGCATCTATGTAGCAATTCTCATGCAAAAGTTTATATATCCCTTTTTTAATAACTATTCCGATGAGATATGAAAATATATAGGATCCTAGCGATAATAATTATAACATTACTGATATCAACCACTATAGCCAGCGTAGCTACCTATGCAAAGCCTTGCGGTGCCATAGTGACAAAGCAAGTTGTACCAAAAGAGATTAAGCAGCTTATTAATGACATTTTAAAAAATCCTGCTAACATTCTCGAATTGATAGGGGGTATACTGAAAGATTTTAATGCAACGGTAGCGATAGCGAGCGAGCCTCCTCCTGATGCGATAGTATTAGGGCCAACGTTTCCAAATGGATACTGGATCATAATATACCTCCCAAATGGAGTTATAATAGCAATAGACCCGCGTGAAAGCGGAGGGCCCTCACTACCAGTGTAAACAGCTTCCTAACACCGCGTTACAGAGACTTCCTTAGAATATAGTATCTACCTAATAGCTAAGCAGTGGTGATATTGGTGAAAGCAAGGTATATCCAACTGCTCAATGCGCTAGTAAAAAACCCTACTGCTAGTTTTAATCAGCTAGCTAAGGTACTAGGCGTATCTCCATCAACTGTTCGGAATGCGTTTAACACCTTAGTTAGTGAAGAATATATTTCACTAATATACGCCATTGTCAATTACCCAGCTATTCAGAGGGAAATTGTCGCCACCTTTATAGAAGCCCCTTCAAAAACTTGGCCTGTTCTTGAGCGAGCTTTAGATGAATTCTTCTACCTTAGAACTAGAGCTAGGTGTATAGGAGTTATTAGTGGCGTTCATGCGTTCTTTGCCATACCTACGGGCACTCTACCCTACTTAAGGGAATTTTTAGATACTTTAAAGGATCTAAATTTACTGGGATCCTACAATATTCTCACACCGGCCACTAAGTGGTTTTACTCAGAGCCTAACTTTACAGTGTTCGATAAAGAAGATTTCACCTGGAATGTTAACTGGATTGAATGGAAAAATCTCATCTCAACGGTAGAGCCAGAGGTCATAGAGGTTCCCAGCAGGTCTCTAATGGATAGACTGACGCTAGCGGACTTCAAAATTTTAGATAGACTTACCATCAGGGCTCGCATAAGCAAAACTGAGCTAGCTAGGTTTGCAGGTCTGAAATCTTACGAGCTATCACGTCGCCTGAAGTTTCTGCACGGAAACAAAGTCATATTAAAGTATCGTGTTGCACTGGGCGCAAAATTCCTTGAAAGACTTACAAATCTCGCTATAAACGCTAAATGTAGTAGTAAAACGACCAGAAGGCTTGCTGCCGCGTTTAAAACCCTTCCTTATCAATCCACATTCATACCCACAAAGGAAGGCTTCCTACTCTACACACTCATACCGTCAAAGGATTTCATAAACCTCTCGGCAATACTACACGATTACTGCGATCGAATAGAAGTCGCGTGGCTCGATTATCGCCACAGCAAGGTCTGGAACATAGCTTATGAAGCGTACAGGGATGGCAAGTGGGACTCATCTTATGAGTTCATGGTTGAACAGCCCTTAAGGAACATTAGAGAGAAATTAATGAAATCCACTCCTTATCCTCAATAGCTTTTTTAATTCGCTTTCTTTCCCATAAAACCTAATGAGACTTATTACGGAGATTATTAAAGCCGCTTCTGCCACACCAGGCAGTATTACCATGAGAGAAGGGATACGTATAAAGAGCATGACAATAGCTATAGCTATCAAACTCAACCCCAACGTTATGAGGGATATAAAGCTCTCCCTCTCTCTTTCAATAAGCTCGCGCAATATATCATGAGGTCTTTCAGCTTCAGCAGCTTTTCCCAGCAACTTCTCCAGCTCAAAACGAATATCGCTTACGCGCTTATCTATGACCTCCCAGACCTTATCTATCGAAGAGCCCTCACTAGAGCCCGTTAGAATATTCTGTATCTCGTCTAGCACCTCTAGGAAAACACTGTTCTCTAGAAAACGCCCTAGAAATATTAAAAAGCCCAACTTCCCTGTCCTCGTTAAAGATTTTATCCGCTTCTCATACTCCTTGAACTCCATTTTACTTTTAAGGTGAAATATTACTGAAAGAGCTATCACTATAAATCCCAATACAAGCACTATGAAACCTATTTCCTCTATCCCGGCTAACATTCTTTATATCCTCTTTGACTAATTTTATGTTGATATCTATACTGTAAAAATCTATTTTATATTTAACTAAATTAACACCTTGATACAGGAAAATAAAGGTAATACTTCAAATGGGGGAGTGGGAGGAGATATGTATTGATCATAACATTCTTAGGAACCGCAGGCAGTGCCCCTTACCACGAACATAGTCTTCCATCGATCCTCGTGAGCAAGAAGATCCTTCTCGATTGTGGAGAAGGAGCTACTTCTGCGCTCCAGAAAGCCGGGGCATTAGACGAATTAGAGTACGTGCTTCTAACACATTTTCATGGAGACCACGTGTCTGGCCTCATATCGCTCATTTGGATATATATGCTGAGAGGAAGAGCGAGGAAGCTCACAGTAATAGGTCCCAGGGGAGTTGGCTCAAATGTAATCCAACTACTAAAGCTAGTTAATACTCCTATGGAAAGAATTCGCAAGTTTCTAGTATTAAGGGAAATAAAGCCTGGAGAGAATATAGGATTCATATTCGCTGAGGAGGCTAATCACCCCACACCTTCGCTTGCTTTCAGAATAGAAATAGAGGGGAGGGCTTTGTGTTATACTGGTGACACATCGCCCTCCGAGAAGATAATTAAGCTCGCTAAGGGTTGTGAATTATTGATCCACGACGCAACATTCCCTCCTGGAATGGAGGAAGAGGCACTGGCTGTGGGTCATTCAACTCCATATCAGGCAGCAGTAAGCGCACAAAAAGCCGGTGTAAAAAAGTTAGTACTCTTTCATTTACCCTACTACTACTTCGGAGGAGAGGAGTTCATAAAGGACTACTTAGCAGCCGCACGAAAGGTATTTAGTGGAGAAATTTACGTACCAAGAGAATTTGAAATCATATCCATTTAAGTGTTCATACTATTTAGCTGTTTGAACACCATGCTTTAATACAGGCGTTGGAGAACTGACCTTGAGGACTAATGAAAAGCAATGCTGGTAGAAAATCTCGACGAGTAGCACTAATAGCGTTAAACGCTGCACTATACGCTGTTTTCATCCTTGTAACTGCATACATTACAACTCCTTTCATCATACAATTCAGGTCCGCTGTAATAGTGCCCGCGATTTTTGCTGCTCTTTATGGACCTCTTATTGGAGGATTTGGAGCGGCTTTAGGTACATTCATTGCAAGCATTATCAGATATGGGTCACCCATCTTAACGATATTTAGCGGAACACCTGGAAATTTCGTGTGCTTCTACCTTCTAGGCTATATAGCCCGAAAATATTCCGAGAGAGATAGGTGGCTCCTTGGATATATCATTGGGTCAGTAGTAGGGCTTCTTGCGGGCTTTACAATAATAGCCTTGGGACTGTACTTCCTCGCAGCAGTTGTAGGAATGAAAACTCTGCTAGCATGGACTAATACATCGTTCATAACAATGGCACTAGCCTTTGGTATAGTAAGCGAACTACCATTCATGCTTATCCTGGGCCCTCCCATAATAAGGGCTTTAAAGAGAGAAAGGCTCGGTAGCGGTCCTTAAAGGAGATTTTAAGCGAAGGACTATTTAGACCGAATGAATACCGTACATAGGTTACCTAAATGGCCAGACATTCAGGAGAGTTAGCGAGAAAATGGAGGGAGGTCAGCAATTCTAAGAAAACGCCTCCAGAGTATGACCAGAATAACAGCTTGTTAACTCTGCCACGGACCATATTAAACGCTTTTACAGGGCAAAAAGTGGAAGGAGTTAACAAGCAGCTTCTAGAATTAGTACAGGAAGCTTCAAGAGTACTTTTACTTATAGTGGACAGCCTCGGTTTAAATCTAGTAGTGAAAGGGGGATTATCAAGTCTAATTAAAGACTCCAGTTACTCCACATACCTAACGAGTACTGTTCCTTCAACCACAGCTACAGCTATAGCCTCACTAGCAACAGGAGAACCGCCACTCTTGCACTTATCGCTAGGTTATAAAATGTACTTGAAGGAAGTGGGTGCCATAATTAAGCCTCTAAAATTCAGCCCAGTAATAGGGGGACCACACGAAAGTTTAAGAGAAGCCGGTGTATCCATATCTTTAAACCCCTGTAAAACCGTATTCGAAAGACTATCTACTAGCGGCATTAAATGTTATTACGTGGGACCACAGAGCATAGGGGATACCACATATACGCGTTCCTTTACAAAGGGGGCTACTTTCATAGAAAGTATAAGCCTAGAAGACACATTAACCCTAGCACTTAAGGCGCTAAAGAAGAGCAATGAAACGCTTGTATATGCATATTGGGATAAGCTAGATAAGCTATCACATGAGTATGGGCCGTTTTCGAAGCCTGTCGAGTACTTACTTACAGGATTTGAAAAAGTTCTTACAGAACTCCTAAGAGACTTGAGGCAGGTAAAGAACTCCGTTCTGATCGTAACATCCGATCACGGACAGATAAGCCTGAGAGGAGGGAAAAGGATCTTCCTCACTGAAGTACTTGGCTTCTTAGAAAACCTATACATGCCACCCTATGGAGAGTCGAGATTTTTATACCTACATGTTAAGAAGGAGAAAAAGTTTCTGGAGATATTTAAGACCTATTTAGAGCCGTTTGCGGAGTTATACCGGATCAGCGATATATTACATTTGTTCGCACCCGAAAAGAAACGTACTCCAGAAAATGTAGAAACATTTTTAGACCATGCAGGCACGCACGCATTAATCCCGCGAGAGAATAACGTCTTAATATACCCTTACGCCAAAAGAGACCTCGAATTTGACTTGAAAGGACATCATGGAGGTCTCTCACCACATGAAATGCTAATACCATTGATAATATTCGTGAACCAGTAACTATCGGTAGCCTCATATGTAATAACCAAAAAAATATAAGCAACCCCACTATCTAACATATCTACGGAGCCAACCCCTATAAAGCGGGGTGGGGAAGCCAGGTATCCCAAGAGACTCCGCAAGGGGGTCTCTGGTAAGGCCGGGCTCATAACCCGGAGGTCGGTGGTTCAAATCCACCCCCCGCTATATACAATTTAGCCGGGTCTTATGCCCGGTGTTCTTCTCACTTTTACTCGGAAAAAGCTGTAGAAGATCACCTTGTCCACATGAACGTTATCTTTGAACCTTCTAGAGATAAGTATCCAGGTTTGCTTAAATAGTGGTGAAAGCATTTAAGGCGAGGAGGAGCATGAGCAAAATGCATGAACATGAGACTCATACGGTGAAACCCGTCCTTTTCGGCATCATAATAACGAGTGATAAAGTTTTTGAAGGCAAAAGAATAGATACGTTAACCTCCCTAATTGAGGGAAAAATACTTGAAAAGGGCCATAAGGTTATCTACAAAACTATAGTTCCCAATAACGAGAGCCTCCTGATGAAAGCCCTGAAAAAAGCTTGTAGAAAAGGATGTCACACAGTACTCATAACTGGGGGGACTGGACTAAGCCCTCGAGATATAAGTGTAGATACGTTAGAAAAAGTAGCTTATCGAAGAATACCAGGATTCGGAGAATTATTCCGATACTTAACGTTTCTGAAGCATGGTAGCTTAGCGTGGCTTTCAAGAGCCTCAGCGTACGTAGTCAGCATCAACAATAAGACCTGTTTAGTCTTTGTAATGCCAGGAAGTATAGACGCAGTACAATTAGCACTAGATCAGGTGATACTTCCTGAAATAAGTCATGCTGTAGGGGAGCTTTTAAGGAAATAGAGAGTAATAGCCCCGGCGGGATTCGAACCCGCGTCGGCGGGGCCAAAGCCCGCCATGCTTGACCGCTACACCACGGGGCTTTCGTAGCATTATATGGTTATAGGGGGATATATTCTTGACGCTACTAACGTTCATCGACCTACTAATCTTGAGCATACAATATTTGAAGAATTTTCTGATACGCTTCCTCATCTCTCCGTTTCTTGTACCGTTTTAACGCTTGTTGCAATAGCGATAACTTACTCTCCTCTAGATTAAAGACTTCTCTAATCCTTTTCTGAAGAAAACCCTTTCCAAAGAAAAGAAATGAGATAACTTGCGTCACATTGGTCTTAGACGAGCGCACGCTAACCGTTTCGAAATCTATTATGTAAGGCTTATAGTCTCCCTTCCTTATTATCACATGTCCCTTTGGTCTAGACAGCTCTAAATGTACAAGACCTATTTCATCCAGTTTTCTACATTGTGCTATAACCTCCTTAACTACCTTCTTAATTATCTCACGTTCCTCCTTTACCAGTTGTATTATTGGATACCCTTCTACATACTCCATTACTAGTAGGTCGTTCGTATAGCCCATTAGTTTAGGTCCTACGCCGACCTTGTTCGCCATCTTTAGTTTTTCAGCTTCATCTCTAAGAGACCTCCTATCGGCATCTACTCGCCTTATTTTTAACGCTACCTTTCCACCATCCTTTAAAACTCCCAAGATCACTATGCTTGTACAGCCTTTTCCCAGAACCCCGTATCTACCGATATAGGTCCTGCCCTTTAGCACTAACTTCTCCACGCCCAAGGCCTTTAACTCACTTAGGTTCTTTAGCGCTCTCTGTAGATCCCCCGTGGGGTAGGCAAGAATTTGACTGAGATCCCTTAACACTTCCCCAATGTCATTTAAGTCAATTACCAACATGCTTCTCCTCATTAACGACCTCCTCACATGCGACCTTAAGCCAAGAATATGTTCCTGAAAGTAGCTGGGAAAGCCTTACGTTGAAGTCGTCTCTCTCATGTCTTCTAAGGATTTCCTCTACCTCCTCGTTCACATAAACGCGATGTTGCTTTTTAGCGAATATCTCCCGTATATGCGTTCCATGTTTGGCTTCCAGGGAACGTTCACTAAGCAGAGTTTTTAGGTCGCTTATCTTACGCCTCTTAAATACTATCCAACTTCCTCCTTCAATGAAGGGTCCTGCGAAGACTTCTTCGGCATTCTCAATAAGATACTTTCTGAGAAAACTTTCTTCACGCTCTCCTGCCCCTATGGGGGGTCCCACGTGTTTTTCAACCACAGGTAACTTATCACTATGCACTTCATAGAAGAAGAGAACTACGCTCTTCTCATCACTCCATGCTAACTGCGAGAGAACAGAGAACTCATATTTCTCAAGTAATCTCCTTAACCCTCTCAATGAGCGATAAACCTCCCCCCATAAAATATCCGGAGGAAGTTTAGGACAGGGGATCTCTATTACTAGGAAAGTTGATCCTCTCCTCAACCTTAACCTCTCGTAGTCCTCAGGTTTCAAGAGTTTAGGTGGAGGAGGGAAGAAGAATTCGATGGAAGGGTTTTCTAGAAACATCCTTGCTGCAGCCTTAAACTCGCAAAGCCTTTGGAGAGAGACAGCAGCTGCCGCGTTCCTAGTCTTATCAACGGGGTCTATTATTACCAGAGGACTGTTACCGAAAACTTTTCTTAATCGACGTAACTCTTGTTGAGAGTAATAACCCTCGATGTCTATGACAGTTCTCCAGGGTCTCCATTCCATCGCGTTGCGTAAGACGTTTAGAAAAGATCCATAGTGTATTACCAATAGCTCGCAGAGGTAGCCTGAGAAACCCCCTACCTTAATTTCTGCGCCGTATACTCCTATGCCTTTCATAAATTGCTTCAAAAGCCTCACATCATTCTTCATGTCCTGTGTAAGCTTACTGATAACATAGCGTGTGTGATACGGAGTGCGGTCGACAGGTGTTAGAACTTCGTGAGGCTCTACGCGATACGCTGGAACTATATCTACCTCATAGCCCTCTATTAACCCCTTTATGTAGGGGTGATAGGCGTACGTTTCGTAGTAGCTTCCTCCTACACGTTTTACGGCCTCTCTTGCTATGAGAAGGCCGTATTTCCTGATAAAATCTTCAGGAAGAGATTTCGGGAAGAGCATGAATATATCGATATCCCTATTACCTGCTAGCCATGTATCCTTTGCAACAGATCCCTCTACTTCTACGTCGATTTTTAGCGAATGTTCCTCAGCTACTCCTTTTAGCTTATCACAAAGTCTCGTAATTAGACTCCAAACCTTTTCGTACTCCTCCCTTCGTGGAGTTACTTTAACTAGAACTTCCTTCAGAACTTCTTCCACGCCCAGCATGATCTCCTTATCCTCCCACTATAGTGAAAAGATTACCGTTCTTCCTTGAAATCGCTACCTCACTTCCCTAGCATCTTCTCGTACAAGGTCTCATATATAGGCCCTCTAGACGTTAGAATACTCTTTTTGAGCCTTATGCTTTCAACCCTCATACTTCCAAAAACTAGAGAGGTATGTGTCATAATGTATCTTGGAAGTTGCCCCCTATTCTTAGACTTTACCCTTGCTACAGTTACGTGAGGAGAGAAGCCTCGAGGATCAGGCCTAAAGCCTAACTTGCGCAATTTAGCCATGATCATCTCGTATACTTCACGTAGCTCTTTAGCTCCTCGTGAGACCCCTATCCATACTACTCGCGGATTTCCCGGAGAGGGGAAAGCCCCTAAACCTTCTAGCATTATTGTGAAAGGCTCGTAAACCACGCTTCTTAAGACCTTTTTTACCTCCTCTACTAGGCTTAAGGATATTTCTCCAAGAAAGTATAGTGTTATGTGAATATTCTCTCGCTCAACGGGCTTCAGTGTTGCCCCTAAGGACATTAGATCCCTTTGCAAGCTCTCTATCTTATCAAGTATTGAGGGCTCAAGTATATCCACTGCTATGAAACTTCTAACCCTCTCCATTGTACATCTCCTCTGCTTTTTTCTCAAGCCATCTTAATAATTTAATACACCTTTCAGGGTTTACAGATCCCCCTTCACCACATATATCTAAGTACTGACATGAGAAGCAAGGAACCTCTCTAAGCTCAGCAGGTATCCTCACGCCCTCTTTGACTCTTTTAGGAACCCTAAGAATGTACGTTGCTTTACCCTTATACATTATTCTTTCGCGCTCAACAAGACCCATTTTTTCTAGCCTAGCTACAATCCTAGCACCGCTTCTGCTATCTACGCCTATTATATCCCAGAGCTCCCTCTGCACAACGCCCTCGTCGCCAGCCTCCTCGAGAACTCTTAGTATCTTACGCTCAATGATGTCACTAATTTCGCTCACTGGCCGCGCCTCCTCAGGACCTGAAGTCTCGTCAAGCTAAATTCATAATAATAAGGGCTTAGAGAACTTTTAAGTTTTACATAGGTCTAGTCCACTGCCACTCGTTTTTGTTCTTTTGCATTTTTCATCATATATATTTTAAATATTCTCGTAATTAGGAACCAGAATTTTAGCAAATATTGGAGGAAGAACTCTAAATGGATTTTGAGTTCCGAAGATGTTGAAAAGCAGGATGGCTAGCTCCCATAATTGGCATAAAGCCGTGAAGAGTATGTTAGTAATTAAAAAGAGAAAGGGAGCTTCATTGAATAATAAAAATAAAAGTTCTTAATATCTTTTCACTTGTACTACACTCTCACAATAAGATTTAACCCTTGAAGAAGCTCCTTAAATCTGTTCCTTATGGTTACTTCTGTAACACTTACTATGGATGCTATTTCTCTCTGAGTTCTGCGTTCTCCATGAAGGAGCGTAGCCAGGTAGACTGCTGCAGCAGCCAGACCTTCAGGCATTCTACCGCTTGTGAGACCAAGAGCACGAGCCTTCTCAAGTATTTCAACTGCTGTTTGCTGAACTCTCATAGAGAGATCTAAACGAGATACTATTCTAGGAATAAAGTCAACGGCCCTGGAGGGTGGAGCTTTCCGTACAAGTCCCTCTCCAACTAAAAGCCTGAAACTCCTGGCAATTTCCTTTCTATCTGATTTAGAAACCTTAGAGACCTCATCGAGACTCCTCGGAATGATATTAGTTTTACACGCAGCATAAATGCATGCAGCAGCCATACTCTCAACAGATCTACCTTTGATTAGCTTCATTCTTGCAGCTTTACGATAAAGCATTGCTGCCTCTTCCCTCACAGCCTTTGGCAAACCTAGTTGTGAACCTATGCGTTCTATTTCTCCTAAAGCTATTCTGAGATTCTTCTCATTGCCATCCCCTGTATTAAACATCTTATTCGTTCTCCTAAGTCTCAGCGCCTGAATTCTTTTACTAAAGTTTAGATCATTACCGCTTCCGTCCTTGTTTCTCCAGTCTATTGTAGTTGAGAGACCTTGGTCAGGTCTGAGCGGGGAGAGAGGAGCGCCTACTCGAGTTCTCTTTGCCCTTTGCTCAGGAGTAAAGCTTCTCCATTCAGGCCCCTCGTCGATTATATAACCTATTACATTGCCGCATTCGATGCAAACGTGCTCCCCACAAGAGGGATCGAAAATTACCTTTTCACTTCCACAGTAGGGACATCTCTCCTGGTCCTCGTAAAGGTCTTTCCTTTCCATAGCTACATGTTCCTCCAAAGCCTTCACCTACTACCTCTCCTTCTTCTCCCCCTCCCCTTCCTCTCGCGAACTGTTATGTAGAGAACCTTTCCTACCAAGGACTCAGGGGATACGCTATCCTCTATTTCTACCGATACGTAGGGGGATACAGTGGGTCCAAGAACATCATAGACTCTTCCTACACGCCTTAACTTTTCATCAAAAACATCATCGAAAAGATGAGGCATGTTTTCAACTTTAACTAATAGCCTCCCCGTCTTCGTGACGTGTAGTACCTTCCCTAGTCTTCTAATAGCACCCATTACATCACCTTTTCTCGACTAAAATCAGGGCAGGGAGGGGGCCCCGACTTAAAAATCGCTGAGTGCTCATAGAGAGAGCTCACTGAAAATATTCTACATCACCGTATAATATGGTTTTTGGTATTTTAACGGCTCTAAACAGCCGTCGCGAAGCTGATGATGCCTGAAATCATGCCGATCAGCGTTATCCTCCTGACTTTTTCAGCAATACGTTGAGGTTCATTCGAAATGAGAAGGTAGACAGAATATGCAAAAATAATGTCTGTAAGGAGTATTAGGGGATAAAAAAGCCAGGAGAAAGGCTCTCTAGGATTAGCGATGACTAGAAGAACGCTAGTTAGAACAACTGCAACCAGGTAAAAGAGAGACGCTACTTTACTTGCAAGACTTTCTCCATAAAGCGTGGCAAAAGTCCTTATATTGACTTTTAAATCTCCTCTCATATCACAGATACCTTTGGTAACTTCTCGACCAAAGGCCGCAAGGAATGCTATGAAGAAGAAAAGCCAGATCTTTGTACAGGGTACAGTATACGGAATGAGCAGTGCTCCGTAAATGAATGGGAGGGCTGTGAGAGAGGAGACTATCAAGTTATTCAATATAAACACCTTCTTAAGTCCTACATCATAGAGAATACCTAGTGTAAGTGCTACCAATATCACTAACGCCTGTGTCCACGCCATCCATTTAATGGCCAGTAAGAAGGATAGTAAGAGAGCTAGAAGCGAGGACATAACTCCAGCGACAAAAGCCTCTCTAAGCGAAAGCAAGCCTATTACTAGCGGTCTATAAGGAGCATTTATCCTATCTTCTTCAATGTTAAAATAATCATTGAAGATAAAGGTAGCCACCTCTACGAAAAATCCTGAAAGTCCTCCCATGATTATTATTGGAAAGCTGATAGCGAACCTCTCGAAATCCCCGTTTAAGGAAACCCATGCAGCAACTAGTATTGCTAGTAAAACCATAATACCATGGTCTATGCGTGCAAGCTTAAGCAGAGCTTTAATTCTCTTCATACTTACCTATTTAGCCTAACAACACATTTTTAATCCTTTACCACTCCTCCTCTATTGAAGCTCGATTTGGAGGAGTAAAGCTAGATAGAGCTCAAGTAATTGGTGGAATTCCGCGATCACTACCCATCTCAAGAGGAAAACTCGGATAATCTTAATAAATATGTGAAGTGAGAGATTAGGGGAGCTTGAAAGGAGGAGCGGGGTAGTCTAATGGGTGGGCGCTGGAACTTTTCAGCACAGGACCTAGATCCTATGCGAACTGCGATAGCTAGTGGACGCGATCTAAGGATCTCATGGAAGCATGCAGTAGAGATCTGTAGGTGTATTAAGGGTTTGAAGGTAGAGGATGCCGAAAAGTTACTCGAGAATGTTATAAACATGCGTCGTCCCATACCGTTCCGCCGTTTCCATAAGAAAGTTGCGCATAGAAGACAATTAACCAAGTGGCCCTCAGGACGATGGCCTGTAAAGGCAGCTAAAGAAATACTTAAGGTCTTAAAGAACGCAGAGGCCAATGCAGAATATAAAGGGCTCGATACAACTCGTCTCTGGGTAGTACATGCAGCTGCCCATAAAGGTCTTAAAATTAGAAAGTATATTCCCCGTGCCTTTGGTAGGGCTACACCTTACTTCCAACAGTTAGTTCACGTAGAAATAGCTTTAATGGAAAAGTAGTAAGGTGATCAAATGGATTTAGTTAGGCAGTTTATTAAAGAAGGACTAACACGAATGGAAATACATGAGTTCCTTGAACACGAATTAAGCCGAGCAGGATACGTCGAAGTTCAACTATTGAAAACCCCCATCGGGAACCGCATCGTTATATATGCGGAAAGACCCAGCTTAGTTATCGGGAGAAGAGGTTCCCGAATAAGGGAGCTTGCTCAAACTCTTGAGAAGAAGTTCGGTATCGAAAACCCCCAGATAGACGTCATTCAAATACCTAATCCGGAGCTTAACGCAAAGGTTATGGCGTACAGGATAGCTAGAGCTATAGCTAGAGGAATAAGATTTAGGAGAGCAGCATTCGTGGCCTTAAGACAAATTATGAGCGCAGGAGCGCTGGGCGCGGAGATAGTTATTAGTGGAAAACTTACAAGCGAACGCGCACGTTTTGAGAAATTCAGAGATGGTATAGTGTTTAAGTCAGGAAGACCTCGCGAAATCCTGGTAGATGAAGCCACTGTCCAAGTCCTACTTAAGCTCGGAGTCTACGGAGTAAAGGTAAAGATAGCTAAGCCCGTAGAGAGAATACCCGGGAGAATAGAGATCCTTCCGATGAGCACTGAACAGGGTGGTGGTAGCGGTGCCCAAGCCTAAGGCTTCCGAGATAAGGAAAATGAGTAGAGAGGAAAGAGAAAAGCTACTCTACGAGCTTAGATTTGAACTTATGAGATTGAGAGGACTTCTATCCTCTGGAAGCCCTGTTGAGAACCCATCAAGGATACGTGAGTTAAAGCGCGCTATTGCGAGAATTCTAACTATTCAGCGTGAAGAGGAATTAAGGCAGAAAAAAGGTGCGTGAACACCTTGAAGATCACTCCAAGAAATTTTTGAAACATGAACTGATAGGTTTAAGAGTAGAGGTAGTTGAGAGTAACAATAAGTTCCTAAAAGGGATCTCTGGAACTGTAGTTTATGAGACAATGAAGATGATTTTCATACGTACGAAAAGTGGCGCTATTAAAAAAGTACCTAAATCCATCTGTGTGTTTCGGTTCACCCTCCCTGACGGAACAGTCCTTAGAGTAAATGGGGAAGTTCTTTACGGGAGACCCGAGGACCGGATAAAGAAAAGATTAAAATACTGGTGAGTTAGAGAACAAAAAGTATTTACGATAAAGTGTGTGCTTAAACAGGGATTGATAGATGTCGCCTGCGAGAAACATAGGGATACCCGGAATAACTCCTCCAGAAGAGGAATGCGATGACCCGAACTGTCCATTTCATGGAAGACTTTCAGTGCGTGGACTAATATTAGAGGGAGTTGTAGTGAGCACGAGAATGCGCAATACGGTCGTAATTAGGCATGACTACCTTCATTACGATAAGAAGTATAAGCGTTATGAAAGGAGGAGGAAGAAGATACACGCTCACCTACCACCCTGCATTGAAGTTAAAGAAGGAGACCTAGTCATAATAGGGGAATGTCGACCAATAGCGAAAACTGTATCATTTGTTGTTTTAGGTAAAAAGAAGTAGGGGGATAGTGTATGGCGAAAAAGAGGATGAAGAAAGGTGCAAGTATTGATAGGATACCCCATATACCCCCAGCAATTTTTACTAATACTTTAGTCAAGATAACGGATAACTCAGGTGGACAGACCGGCCGCGTGATAGGCGTATTAAAGAAGAAGACCGTTCGCAGAAGACTCCCAGGCGCAGCGGTAGGAGATGTAGTCGTAGTATCTATAAGGGAAGGCAAGCCAGAGCTTAGAAGACAGATAATGCATGCAATTGTTGTGCGTCAACGAAAACCCTATAGAAGGGCGGATGGTACGTGGATCCAGTTCGAAGATAACGCAGTTATACTGATAACGCCAGAAGGTGAACCTCGAGGAACAGAAATAAGAGGTCCAGTAGCAAAAGAAGCAGCAGAAAAGTGGCCGAAAATAGCAAATATAGCCTCATTAATTATATAGCGGTTATCTGTGCTCGCTTTTGATTATTAATAGTTGGTGTGAACTTCCTCCTCAGTACCTTATTAGTACCTTAACTTAGCTCCTCCTGTTGCTAACGATAATTCTGAGGTTACATTAGGTCAGCAAACTTCGAGCTCCTCATACAATGTTCGGCCGACTGTTTATTCATCATACCATAAGTTCATTTGCTCCTCTGACTATTAAAGTTAACACGTCAGGTGGAAAGCCCCTGCGACTCTCTTCCCATTCTCAACGAGGTCATTGTAAACTTTATACGCCTCTCCCGTGGGACAAGCAATTAACCTTATATTTTGCTTCTTAAGCTCCCTCTCCACCTCTGGTAATATTTTCATGAAACCGTAGTACCCCGTACCTACAACTAGGACCTCTATGTCCTCTTTTAATACCTCTTTTAGGTCGTCAAGACATAATTCATGACCTTCTCGTCGCCACCAATTCTCAACTATCCTTCCAGGTAAAAGTATTAAGTCCTTGCTGTATACTTTACCCTCAACAACGATCTCTCCAAACTTATAATCATTCACACGAAACATCATCTCCATAGCTATGCTAGTGATTAATAAAGTAAGCGTTACTGGTGTGAGCAAAAATAAATAGGCTCTTCGTCTACTTGAAGTAAAGGTGCTTCAAAGTGAATGTAATAGTGATCATGCTGGATAGCTTGAGACCCGACCATCTAGGGTGTTATGGTAATCCTTGGATTAAAACCCCTAATATAGACGAGTTCGCTAAGGAAAGCGTGATCTTCGAGAGAGCTTACGCTGAAGGTTTGCCAACATTACCTGTTCGAACAGCTCTATTTACCGGGAGATACACTCTTATGTGGAGAGGCTGGCAACATTTAGAACCCGAAGATGTAACTCTAGCCGAGATCCTATGGGATAGCGATTACGCTACGGCTTTCATCACAGACACCTACCATCTTCATAAACCTAAAATGGCCTACGAGAGAGGCTTCGACTTCGTAGAATTCATTCGAGGACAGGAGGCTGATCCCTACATAATCGACCCCAGCATAAAAGTGGATCTATCCAAATGGCATCCTAAAAACTACTTCACAGAGAAGGATAAGAAAGTCTTCATACAGTACTTAAGGAACAGACACGATTGGCAAAATGAAGAAGATCATTTCATAGCTAAAGTCGTTAAGGCAGGCATTGAGTGGTTAGAAGGGGAAGTTAACAGAGGAAGAAAGGATAGGCTTTTCCTATGGCTTGACTGCTTTGACCCTCATGAACCATGGGACCCTCCCGAAAAGTATTACTCCCTCTACGCGCCGAAAGATTATGACGACCTGCCAATAATACAACCGTTTATAGGAGGGGAAAAAGGAGGACTTTTAGAGAGTTTTACTGAGAGAGAAGTAAGGCATATTAGAGCTCAATATGCTGGAGAAGTGACGCTAGTGGATAAGTGGATAGGAATATTTTTCGAAAAACTTAAAGAGTTAGACCTATGGGATAACAGCCTAATCGTTTTGCTGAGCGACCATGGTGAACCCCTAGGAGAACACGGTATAATAAGAAAAGTAAGACCATGGCCCTACGAAGAGTTATCCAGAATAGTCTTACTAATAAAACACCCAGAAGTGGATACAGGAAAGAAAATTGAAGCTTTTGTTCAGACTCCGGATATAATGGTTACCATAATAGACTTTCTACAGATACCTTTAGAAAGAAGTGTGTGGAGCGTTACTCCTAAGGTCCAGGGTAAAAGCCTACTACCTTTGTTGACCGGAGAAGAGGAGAAGGAGAGAGATTATGCCATCGCAGGACACTTTGGCATTTCCTGGAGTATCAGGAATGAGGACTATAGCCTATACTTATGGCCGGGGAAGAAGGCAAGTTATACTTTTGGGACACTTTATATGGAGAAACAGGAGAAGACTAAAGCGGAACTCTACAGACTTGACCGAAATTATATTCCGCCCCCTCCAGGCGAGTGGAGAGAAGGAGATCAGCCCGAAAGAGAAAACCTAATAGAGAAGGAGAGAGAGATAGCTGAGACTCTTGAGCTAAAGCTTCGAAGAAAGCTTATGAGAATAGCTGGCTTGTAACAATTAAATTCCTTTTCTTTGTCGCTATAGAATTTCAGCAGCTGTAGGAATTAATTAATCACTTTTAAGATACCGCTACGAACA
>QMSC01000002.1 GCA_003649515.1 Thermoprotei archaeon
ATAAGGGACAAGTTAAGGGACATGGGAATTGTGGTAGAGGATACCCAAGAGGGGCCTATTTGGAAGGTAGACTATAGGAAGCTTTATACTAAGTAGAGGTTTGTGAGCTTTCTTCTTCATAGCCTAAAACTTCATGAAACGCGTTCTTCAAGCATTTTGGACAGTATATGTAGATTTTCTTCTCCTCGCTGATATCGTAACCTACATATAATTTACGGATATTTCCACAATTCTTGCATTTAAGGAGCCAGGGCATGATCCCACAACTAATTGTTCATTATCAGTGGCTGCTCGCTTATCTCATCGCTCGATCTCGTCTCTTCCCTCATCATCCACCTACATATTCGAGAGCTTACTAATTTTTCTTTCCTTTCTCTCGAGATATCTCTGAAGGACTTTCGTTTACCTTTTCTAAGATCTTCCATCGAAAGCTGTTGTGCTTTTAGAGGTATGTCTTCTCTCTCATGATTCCCTAGTATGTCTTTCAAGTCATCTTCGTAGCTTGCTCAAGAAGTGGACTGCAATCTTCTCTGGTATGTCTATACCGGTAACTTTCATTAAGCCCTCAAAATCAGGGCTCCCATTAATTTCCAAGACGTAGTATCTATCATTTTCCTCCACTATATCTACCCCAGCGTACTCAAGACTCAGAGTCTTAGTGGATTTTATGGCAAGCTCTTCCAGCTCTCCCTTAAGCTTCACTTCTATGCCTATGGCGCCTTGGGCTATGTTAGTTTTCCAGCTCTTCTCCGAATACCTATACATGGCTGCTACTACTTCGTCTCCGATAACGAAGGCTCTTATATCTCGCTTAGGCTTATCGACGTACCTTTGGATTAGAGGGGGTAAATTGTTACTTAGAAGAGTTTTTCCTACCTGGAATAATATGTCGACGTCCTGAATTCTTATTGAACCATACCCTCTAGATCCCATTATAGGTTTTAACACGAAGTCATTGATCCCTTTCTCCTTAAGAGTATCGTAAAGGAATCTGAGGTTCTCTGAAACTATAGTGAAGGGTACGGGTATTCCTTTCCTATATAAAGTTATGAGCGTCTCAAGTTTATTGCGAGTGGATATAAGCGATTGCAGGGAGTTCATTAAGTAGATTCCTCTTTCCTCAAGAAACTTTAGAATGGCAACCCTTGCGAAGAATTGTTCTACAGTAACTATGGAGCCTATTCCTCTTAGTATCCCTCCCTCTAATTCTAAGAAGTCCTTACCTAAGCATATGCGGCTTTCTCCTTCGCCCACAAGTAACCCCAGATATTGTAGGGGCACATACTTAACCTCGACGCCCATATTGCGCAAGGCATCGATTATCATTCTGCTGCTTCTGGGTGGTATTGGTGTAGCGTTAATAACAGCCACTTTAGTCGACATAACAAATCCATTATTCACTGCGCCCGGGACATAAAAACTTGTATACGTAAAGTTAATATCCGATAGGCTTTCTTCTCTAAAGAAGTCTCTATGCTAGACTATGCCAAAAGCTTGAGGTTTCTCTTGTCTTCGAGCATGTACTTTAAGCTTCCCCTTCTTTCTAGAGTTAGGATAAAAGGACCCCTTGTAAATCTTCTATTGAGAAAGTTGCTGGCTACTCAACTTCCTGATGGTTCGTTCCCTGCTGGGTGGATTAGGGGTAATCCCGCGAGTATTGAGGCCACCGTTAGAGCCTTGGAAGTTCTCAGAATCTACGGCTTCACTGAAGCCTTCGAGAAAGCATTGAGATATATCGTTAATAAAAGGAATAGAAGCGGTTTCTGGAGTGAATCACTACTTGTCTATAGGTATTATAAGAAAATAGGGGTCATAATACCTAGTTTAGGGCTTATCAGTTGGAACTTAGTAGTTTCGCTCAAGACGGCTAGCGTGCTTCTTAAACTAGGTTTTCCAAGGGATTACTTTGAAGGTCTCGTGGAGAGTATTAAGGAGGCTCAAAGCAGGCTCGGCTTCTGGACTCTTGATGGTAAGCCTAATCTGAATCTTACAGTTAATATAACATTCTATGGACTAGATGTTCTGCCTCAGCGAGTTAAAGAGAGGGCTATTAAACGCATTTATGTAACGTCGAGATCAAGCATCTCCCCTTTAATGTCTAAAGATCTTTTTACCGAGTTTATGCGAGGATTATTGCTGTGGTTCCTAGACAAATCTCGTGCGCAAAGTATAATTGAGAATATAGTAGCTCTCCAGAGACCGGATGGTGGTTTTCCCTCAAAGCTTAACGTTAGGAAGAGTAATTTTGAATTTACGCTTTTCCTCCTATTAAATTGGCTTAAACTTAAAAAGGGTTTAGAACCCAAGCTTAAGAACATACTGCAGGCGGAAACTGAGAGAATTTGGAGAATTAAGCAAAAACTGTCCGAAATCAAATTTGATGCTATTGAGGAGTTCAGAGAAGCCCTTAGAGAAGAGGGAGTGTTTCATCCAGATAGGCCTTTAGAATCCCTTTTCTGCCTTTTCCTTCGTCACTATCTTAGACAAATTTCTTGGATCGAAGAGGCCTATGATTCGGATAAATGCCTTGAGGGGATAATAGGATATCTCGGACATCCTGCAGTGATGGGATTGACGAGGTATACGGATGTGGAGAGAATTCAAGAGACTTTAAAGGCGCTTAGGTTACATGCGCCCTTAGGCAAATATAGGACGAAGCTCATAGCACAGACTATAAGCGTTTTTGCCACTTTTCTGGCTCAGCAACCCTCTTGTAAGAACATCGACTTAAATGATATCTCGCAGAAGTTTGTTGAATTTACCCTTAGTAAGGCTCCTAAGCTAATTAGGAATTGGGATAAGGAAGCTCTAAAAAGAATGGGTATGCTTCTGAGGGAATATTACAGCTTTAAGGATTCTGGGGAGGGTGATTGGATAGCACTCTTACACGAGGCTCTGCAATGCTATCCTTTCATTGGGTCTACGATGAGTAATGATTTGATAAATCAAGCCTTGCTTCTTCTAGACTTCGAGGAGCTTTTAGATATTTCTAAGCGCTCCCTTAATCCATCGTTTTTCTTAGACGCTGGCCTAATAAGAACGCTGGTTTTACTGGGTCTCCTTCCCCCAACCCCTTTGAAGAGGATTAGTTCCTCTAAAGATCTGTGGAATAGGGCGAGATTAATCCTAGAGGAATACTTCTCAGATGATATCCTCTCAGTGTATTCTATCAAGCTTGTTCAAAGGCGCTGGTGTAGAGGTCTTCAACGTTGCACTTGGAGACGATCAAAATGTCCTCTGTACGCTCTCTGTCCTAATAGGACCTGAATTCGTGACGTTATCTATAAAATCTTTTACTCATGTAAAATTATGGGTGGTGAATGAAGATGCCTATCGAAAGAATAAGGTCAGGTATCCCCGGCTTAGATGAGATACTACATGGAGGAATACCTTTCCGAAATGTCGTACTACTCTCGGGAGGGCCGGGTACTGGGAAGAGTATATTCGGTCAACAGTTTATCTATTACGGCCTAACCCTAGGAGAGCCCGGCATTATTGTCGCACTAGAGGAGCATCCCGCACAGATCAGAAGGAACATGGAGCAATTCGGATGGGATGTCAGCGAGTATGAGAGAAACGGCATCTTCACAATTGTAGATGCATTTACGGGCGGCATAGGCGAGTATGCGAAGAGGGAGGAGTATGTAGTAAAGAGCGTTGATGACGTCAGGGAGCTATTAGATGTCTTACGACAAGCCATCATAGATCTGCGTGCAAGACGTGTCGTTATAGACTCTGTTACTACACTCTACATCACAAAACCAGCTATGGCTCGTGGAATTGTCATGCAACTTAAGAGGGTGCTTTCTGGATTGGGTTGCACTTCAATACTCGTCTCACAAGTTAGTGTCACTGAAAGAGGCTTTGGTGGACCGGGAGTCGAACATGCAGCTGATGGAATAATACGCTTAGATTTAGACGAGATTGACGGAGAGCTTAAAAGGAGCATTATTGTGTGGAAAATGCGCGGTACTAGTCATAGCATGAGAAGGCATCCATTTAAGATAACTGATAAGGGTATTATCATAGAGCATAGTAAGACATTGAAGCTTAGGGGAGGGTTATACCAAGAAATACCTGCATAGCGTTTGATGGAGTAGTTGAATTGATCATGTAGCGAAGGGATATCAGAGGACAGAGGAGAGAGGTAAAGGAGCTATAATGGAAAATCTCAGAGCCTTCGAGTATAAGTTCAAGCCTAAAGATATTCCAGTTTTCACGCGCGAATGTCTCGCTAACATTATTAGGGCAATAAAAGGTCAGAAGCCTGAAATCACCTTAAGCTTGAGCTTAGGAAGGGATTTCGAAAAGATCGAGATCAAGAAAGGCAAGGCAATTATACGCGATACCTCAATCCCCCTAGAGTACCTCAAGGAAATTCTACGCAAAACAAAAGATACGGATATTGTAGGTTTAGAGGAAGGGGGACTCTTTAAGATAGCTTTCTTTAGGGATAGAAAGTTCTACAAGCTGAGGAGCGTGGGTCCGAACATTGCGCCCACATTGGAGATAAACGGTATACACATGCACAGAATAAGCAGTATAACGCCCTGGGAGGATTCTAGAACTAAGGTAAAGATGCTGAAGATCAGAAGGGGTTTTCGAGTCTTGGATATATGCACAGGCCTTGGTTACACGGCCATAAACGAGGTGAAAATGGGAGCACGTGAAGTCTTATCAATAGAGGCGGATCCAAACGTCTTAGAAATAGCGGCATATAATCCATGGTCTCGCGAGCTTAGCGATGAACGGATAAAAATATTGCTTGGAGATGCTGTTCAGGTAGTACAAGACCTACCAAGTGAATACTTCGATCGAATAATGCACGATCCTCCTCGATTCAGCCTTTCCCCTGCGCTTTATAGTAGAGAGTTCTACAAGGAGCTATACAGGGTTCTTAAAAGAAGAGGAATCATGGTTCACTATACAGGTGCACCTGGTAGTCGAATTAGAGGCATAGATTTAGCTAGGTCCGTGATTAGAAAGCTGAAGGAGGTAGGGTTTAGTGCGCGAAGGGTTGAAGAAATACAAGGTGTTATCGCAATGAAGTAGAGGTGGGAGCTTTGAGGAATATAAATGGTAAGGTTTTCATTTTCAGACATAGACTTTCTTCTTCGGCTAACACATACATGATTCCGTGCCAGGAAAGCGTGATAATAATTGATCCTGGATTACCCGATCTAGTCGACTTTTACATAGAGCATCTCTCAATCTTCGAGTATATTCATATAATCCACACGCACATGCACTACGACCACATAGCCACTACGCCGCTTCTCAAGAAAATCTTTGAGGACAAAGCTAAGGTCTACCACCACGAGAATGAAGCTAAATTTCTTGAGGAAGGTGATTCTATAAGCACTCTGGCTACGTATTTCAATGAATACTTACCGCCTATAAAGGTCGACAAGGAGTTAAAAGAAGGGTATCTTATAATTGATGGAACTCCTTTAGCTATTTTGCATACTCCCGGGCACACTATAGGGAGCATATGCATTTTATATAAAAACATAATATTTACTGGTGATCTTCTCTTCAGCGATGGAAATGTTGGGCGTTTGGATCTACCTACAGGTAATAGAGTTGATCTGTTTCGTTCTCTAAGCAAGCTAGAGCGAGTTAACGCTGAGGTGATAGCACCCGGACATGGCTCTGTTACGAAAAGGCCTCTGAAGGGACTAATCGAGGAGGTAAGATTGAGGCTTGGTCCCTATATTTAGAGCGACCGTCCCTGCACTACTTTAATTATCTTCACTCTCTCCTCCGCTCCAGTGAACGACAAGCTGAAGGTGATGTACCGTTCGCCCATTTTTAAGACCTTCTCTTCCCACTCTTCTCCCGCTCTCTCAAATACTCTAATTCTAGGTATGCGAGGCCATATACGTATGAGTGATGAAGGAACTCCTCTACTAATAACAGCGAAGACCTTCTCTCCCTCTCTCTCACCTAAGTACATAACATTAGCCGTTTTCGAGAATACTGTGATGATTGGCTTTTCCTGGAAAAGAGCATAGTCTTGAAGGAACCTAATTACTCTGAAGCGCTCGCTGTCAGGTGCTCTGTATACGGGGTAAAGAGTCAACGTTCTTTCTCGTGCTATCAAGGGTAGGAGAGAAAGTACTTGGTAGAATTCCAATGTCGGCATCATTTTCCCTTTCCTTGTGCTTATTACTTTTCCAAGCTCATAGAAAATTTCCTCCTTTAGCGTTAAGGACGCCCTAATTTTTCCAACTATGGCTACTAAAGAGAGGTAGAGTGCTAGGCGACCGTAATCCGCTTCCGTCGCTATCTCATCCTCCAAGAGTTCCGAGACCATATGTACGTACCTATCCATATGGTGGAGACGTCCTCTGTCTTTACCGCTCTTGTAATACCTCAAAGCACTGCATAGTAGCCTAGACTCTGCACTATCCCGTGTGTTAAGCATTTTTAAGAGCAGTTCAAATGCCATTTTCGACACTTGATCGGGGTAAAAATACGAGAAAACTGAGAGAAGTATCAAAAATGCCCTTAAAAGCAGAATTTCTTTCTCGTATAGACCAGCAATTTTTCTCTCATCAAGGAGCAAATGTAAGAGGAGTATATCGCTGTACAGAGAGCAAAGATAGTTGGGACAAAACGTTGATAAATAATTCTTTAATCCCTCCTCTAACCTGATTACTGGCAAGATTTCCGGGTACTGCTTAATTAGTATCCCATACAGGTGTGAGGACAGCTCCTTGTTCTCTCTTAGCAAGAAATCGTTCTCTAAGTATCTTTTTCTCCCCTTCTTTGCCACAACACCACTGACAGAAATGATTAATCTCTCTCCCCCATGAAGGGCAAGCGGCTCCCTTAGCGTAAATAAGACAAGTACCCTGTTTCCTATAGGATGAACTCTCATTGCCGAGAAGACGCTCGACGCCTCTGTCTCAAACCTCGACTTTTTGGGAGGTCTAAGCGTTAAGGCGTGAAGGGGGTTAAGTAGCACGCTTGTTCCTGTCTTTGTATTTATCCTAACTATGGCGTCAGCCACGTTGTAAGACTCAGGTACAATGGCAACGTGATACTCAAAGCTCTCTCTATGAATGTGAATGTCTTCAAGGGATGCTCTTTCTAGAATCAACGTGGGGGAGTAGGACATGTGCATTATAATTTGCCTCTTCGGGACCATTTCCACTATTGCGCCGAAGAAAGCATTTCTCAGAAAGAGAATTATGCTACCGTGGAAATCCATGGAAGAAAATTTCGACAGAAACACCTTGAGTTGCCCAAAGGAGAGGGCTTGTTTGTCGTTAATGTACGTGTGTAGGTAATCCGGAGTGGGCAGAATGGAGACTGGATAGCTCGCATTCTCTTGTACTCTGATGACTCCTGCGTCGCAGAGAACTTTAAAATCCATTTTCACACAGTTAATATCTGGACAGTTTTTGAGATAAGCTTTTTTTGAAGTGGAGACATAGAAAGTGTGTAGCGATGAGATCGCTGACTCAGGTATTGATAGCACTATGTGTCCTACATGCAATATTAGGAGTAATCCTCCCATGCTGGAGAGGGAGTTATTGCTTCTCTCAACCCGAGGACTATAAGAGTTACGCTATCATCAACTTATTTAGGGATGGATGGGCGAGGGTAAGTATACTCTATTGGTTTGGAGAAAACAATACGGTTTTAATATTTAAGGCAAGGCTAATAGGAGTTCCTCGGCTTGACTCCCTTACAATAATTGATGACAAGGAGTTGCCGGTCGAATATGAAACCGTAGGTAAGGATAGGTTGCTAATTTACGTGTTAGGAGCTAAGTGGATCAATGTTACCTACTATACATGCACTATAACATTCAAGCGAGAAGAGATATGGGTCGTGAATTACACTTTTCCCTACGTATCCTTTCTGGTGCTTCCTGAGAAAGCTGTAGTCTTAGATATTAACACTCTTCCCTTAAGAATCTATTCAAAGGATAAGAGGATGGTTCTTCAAATGCCTCCCGGCATCGTGAAAGTAGCATATGTCCTCACCCTGAACTCAGAAGTACCAATATCCAAGAAAAAGGAAACAGATGTGCTCTCTCTATTGAGCGCGTACATATTTCCATTAGCCGTAACGTGTATTGGAGGAGTTGTCGCATGGGCTATAATGATGTGGTACCAAGGGCTAAAGGTCTCTAGGCTTAAAGGGCTGTTAGACGACGTCGATAAGGAGATCATAAGACTTATTGAAGATATGGGCGGAAAAGCATATCAATATGAGATCCAAGATAAACTAGAGCTTCCAAAAACAACTCTTTGGCGACATATAGTTAAGTTAAAAGAATGCGGTATCTTGTCAATAGAGAAAAGAGGCAGAACTAATTATCTGAAGCTGAGGGGAAGGATCTTCCTCAAAAAGCTTGTCCGGGGGTAGCAGCTGTCTGCGTTATTTTTGGTTATTGGTAGCTGGTGCGAGCCTCTTCCTCAGCCTCCTATTGGTGCTTCATGGAGAACTACATTAACTATTATCAGATAGATTCTGCAGAATACGCCGCCAGCAAAAACTAGTAACTTCTACCAAGCACCTCAAATACTCAATCAACCGCGTAGTTTACAAAAGCCTGTCACTACAAAAACTTCTTTTAGTGCTTCAGTGTAGAAATATAAATTGGTGGACAGTACACTAAAATTAAGGTAGCATGTATGCTTAGCTCAACACTAGAGTTTGTAAAGAAGATACTTGCTGACAAATTTGAAGAGTGGAGAAGCGCTAGAGGAATGGTATATGCTAGAGCCATAGATGCCCCATTTGACGAATTGTATATTTCAATGAAACCTATAGGATTTTTCGAATATAAGTATAACTTCTCTGCCATTATGACTCTAGTTCCTACTCATATGATGAACGATCGCTACGCCGAGATCTATAGACGGTTAAAGGGGTTGGAGTGTGATCTTAAGATAAAGGGACTGCTAAGGAAGAACTTTTTCTTCATCACAAGAAGGGATCTTGATGCTCTATCCCAGCTCGTTGAGGATCTTAAGCCTAACGATCTTTTAGCTAGCGAGCTTACCAATGACTCGAGTCTCATGGGTAAAATAAGGAAGTTAGGTGCAATAGAACTTACTGTAAGGCTTAAGTCGATTACAGAATTATATGCTCCGTTCGTCGCCAGCAGAGAGGCCATGCTTCAAGCGGAGAAGGCTTTCTACGAAAATCCAGAGGATATCGTGTGGATCTTAACTCTCTCAACGATACTCACTCAAGGACCGAGATTACGGCGCAATGTGCAGTTAATATACGAGGTCCTTTATGACATCTCACAGAAGATTAAAGATATATCCAATAGGTTGTCTTCAGACTAGGATCAAATTGTAAAAGTTATCATAAATTTTTTATATTATTTTAGTCTTCTATATTTCTAACATATCAAGTCTATACCAATGATATGAGGTGACTATAATAGGTCGCAGAGTTACTGCTAAGACACTTAAACTCATATTAGCTATAATTGACTTACTGCGCAGGAGTAAGCATCCCATTTCAACAAAGGAAATATTATTATTGTTACTTAAAAAGAATATATATGTTGATTATTCAAAATTGTATCAATGCCTAAGAATGCTTTCAAGAAAGAACATTCTCATTCAAACATCATATGGCAAAATGTCTTTCTGGGAGCTTAACAAAGGCCTAGAGCGAAGGGAAATCCTCCAGATGTTAGGGGTGGAAGAGTATTCGTAGCGGCTCCATCGATATCAGTGTTCTCACACAAGCGTGTTAGAGAGCCAAAAACTCACCGCTTCGTGACGTAACGCTATGTAGGATGCCCGTTTAATTCACAAACAAGCGTTATCGTTTGAAGTCGGAATTTCCTTGAATGCGTGCCGCTATTAATTTATCAAGTAGAAAATTATTTTTGATACGTGTAAGTCAATACCGTGCATTACTATGGGCTCCGATGTAACAGAGGAAACTTTACGACATCTTCTGGAGAACACTATAAGGTATAATTTAAGTAAGGAAAGTTACGAGTTCTTAAAAACTTTCCTAGGATGGCTTGCAAATCAGGGTCTACGCGTTTCTACCCGTTATCGCTACGCAGAAATTATAGGAGATTTTCTTAGATGGCTTGAGACTAGAAACGTGAAGGTCGAACGTATATCGTTAAAGGACGTAGAGTTCTACTTCAGTGCAGTGCGAGAGAGGGGTTTAAAAACGAGCACGATGCATTGGTATGTTGTTGGGATTAAAAAGTTACTGAAGTATCTCTACTTCCTAACCGATGACGATAGGTATAGAAAGCTTTACGAAAAAGTTAAGGTCCCTAAAATCCAGCAAGTTCTGCCTGAGGTTCTCTCATCCGTGGAAGTCCTCAGATTGCTTGAAGCCCTGGATGACGCTAAATATAGAGCTCTCTTTTCTCTCATATACGAGACTGGCTGCCGTATAAGTGAAGCTCTTAATCTTAAGATGAAAGACTTGAGTGTTGATGAGTATGGAATTAAAGTCTTCTTCCGTAGGAGTAAGAGTGAGGCGAGAGCTGTTAGAGTGATAGTTTTCTCGAAAACCATTTTAGGATGGCTTGAATTGCATGCAGCAAAGAACGATCCAGAAGCCTATGTCTTCTACGGGCGCGATCCCTATAAAAGAATGGCACGTAGTACAGCCACCTATGTCCTAAAGAGAGCGGCTATGAAGGCCGGAATTAAAAAGAAGGTGCACCCTCATCTTCTCAGACATACTCGCGCAACGGAGCTTTATAGGTTCTTTAAGGAGCTTGAGATGATGAGATGGTTCGGCTGGAAAACGAGGAAAATGATAGATATCTACAGTAAAATCACACAGGAGGATGTGGAGGAGAAGTATATAAGGAAATTTCTTGGTGGAGAGAAGGTTTCCCACGACAGGCAACTTTTATCGGTCGCTATCTGCCCAAAATGTAAGGCTATTAATCCTCCGAATGCCAAGTACTGTTACTCTTGCGGGCATTCCTTGAATCAATCCTAGGCCTTTAGGCTCTTTAAAATATTCTCGGCAAGTAGATGATCATTAAAGAAAAGTAGGATTCTACGCCCTCTCTTCTCTATTCTTAGGAGTCCAACTCTGCTTAGGATTGCAATGTGATTGTATAGATTGCCAGCGCCTATATTGAGTTCTTGTGATATTTTGTGCAGGCTTATACCAGGCCTACTTATCACTTGAAGGAGTATTTCCCTCCTCAGGGGGTTTTCTAAGGCTTCACTTATGGTTAGTATCTTTCTTGGCAATTTTATATCCCTATGAGAAAGACACCGGGGGCACAAATATGTTTCTCTCCGAATACTTTATAAGTAGCCATAAACTCGCCGAAGTCATTGCGGTTTTAAAAAGTACTGTAATGCCTCTCTTACGGTTGAAACCTCTATGACCTTCATATCATATCCTCTCTCCCTTAGAACTTCCTCTAAGGGTACTCTAACGTAGCCCTTTACCTGATATATGGTCACTCCCGGTGCTACTTTCCTTGAAATTACTAGAGGGCGCAACATTTCTCCTTGACCTTTGGGTACTAGAAATATCTTTATGTTATGCGACGCTGCAGCTAATGCTTTTTCCAGAATTCCGCCTACAGGGCCTATTCTTCCATCCTGTAATATTTCCCCTGTTATGCAAACATCTTTCCTTAGCTCAAGCCCCATAATTTTAGCCATAATCAGTATAGTTAATGCGGCTCCCGCGGATGGGCCGTCAATTACATGGATTGTTTTGTCAGCTTGCACAACTATAAAACAATCATACTTTACTTTAGAGTTGGTTAAGTTTAAAGCAACTTTAAGCGCGGTTACGGCAGAGGATTGTAGGTCTATACCTATCCTTGGTGTTGTTGAAATAAAGACCTTTCCTGTTCCCGGCACAACTTTTACGTATATTTTCATGACAACTCCTTCTGTCACGTACTTTAAGAACCCCACTCGAACTATGTATACTCCAACGATAGGTATCCAATCGTAGTCCTTAGCCAGATTAGCCGGTACTTTACCTTCTGTTGCAGTGGTGTTAAGTAGCCGTGCAAGACTATGTTTTAGGTAGTTGTTTTCTTCAAGAAGGCTCTGTAAGCGTTTTTCTAGCTCAGCATTTCTCTGCAAGAGATCATTCACCTTTTCTGCAAGTTCCTCGCTTAGTAACCTAAGCTTTGCTAGTTCAACGTACTGATAGAATATTATGGTGCCTAAAAACGCATTTAAGACAACGCTTACTAGAAATGCTACCTTTAAGACTTCCAGTCTCATTTTAATCGCCCCATGTTCTAGCAGATGGTTATAGGTCTGATTCTTAATAGAGCATGTCCGAAGTTGTGTTCAAAGCCCATGTGCTTTCTCTTTTCTCATTCTGGCATATATTAATAAGTGTTAGATAAATTTTAAAGACACTATGTTCATTTAAAGGTAGTAAATACAGGAAAAAACGAAAACAGATTTTTCTATTAAGTTACTAAAAACATGTAATAAGCGGTCTTTTTGTTGTCATAAATATCTTTTGGTCACACAACTCTGAGCACTACGTCGACCTTTTAAAACTCACAAGGTATTTCTTTCAGTGAACTCTCTCCCCTAGCTTTTAATGAGATAAAGCAGTAAAAAACAAAATTCTTCTTAAAAAGTGCATTTTCATCTGGTAAAATACATATTAAGTTAAACCTTAAAATATTTAAGTAATACATGGAAATAAGGAAATGCATCAGTTGCTCTAATAAGCCTAAAACTACTACTTAAAACTAGGTGGTTACTTGAGGCATAAGACAGGAGAGAAAATGCGACTCATAACAGTGCACCTGCCTATAGCCTATATTAGTGCTCTGAGACAGTTGGTAGAAGCGGGTTTATACCCAAACGTCAGCGAGGCAATAAGAGTGGCTATTCGCGACTTCATTCACAAAGAAATGTATAGGGTATCGCAGAGTTCGGGAATGCAGAGCAATAGCAGAACTTTCTTCATAAGCTGAAGCTTTGGAATTCTTCTTTCTTCTAATTCATTTCCTCTCAAGAGACTTTTTCTTTCTCTCTAACGCTAACTTTCTTCTTGTCCACAGTGTGTATAAAGATTATAGCCTAGGCTTAGGAATAGTATTTTAGTTTAAGTATGGGGTCTAGGAGGTGATTTGTCTGGACTCTATAACGGTGCGAGATATGAGAATACTTGAGGAGAACTCAGCTTTTCTAGGGATTTCAAATCTACTCCTCATGGAGAATGCTGGTAAGGCTGTTGCGGATTTCGTGAGCAAGCTAATGGGGTCTTCCACGAAAGGTAAGCGAATACTGGTTGTTGCTGGCTTAGGCAATAACGGTGGTGATGGCTTTGTCGCTGCAAGACACCTTGCTATCAAGAGCTTCGACGTGACGGTGATTCTAGCTGGAAAGCCTGGCGAGATCAGGACGTACGAGGCACAGACTAATTTCTATATTCTGAGAAACATGGAGCACACTGTAAGGATAAAGGTCCTTAGCAACATAGGAGATATTGAGGTTCTTGAGAAAGAAGTGGAAGAAGCAGATGTAATAGTAGATTCGTTGCTTGGGATAGGTATTAAAGGCCGTGTGCGTGAGCCCTATGCAACAATCATTGAAATCATAAACAGGGCTAAAGCTATCAAAGTGGCGGTCGATGTGCCTTCAGGACTGAATGCAGACACGGGAGAACCTTGCGGAGTGGCTGTTAAGGCAGACTATACAATAACTTTTCATAAACTGAAGAGAGGCTTAGCTGACAATCCCTATGCGGGGAGGGTCATTGTCGCAGACATAGGTATACCGAAGGAGGCCGAGATAATTGTGGGACCGGGAGATCTAAGGTGCTGTCTCAAGAAGAGAGCACCTGAGTCTAAGAAGGGCGACTATGGAAGGATTCTCGTAATAGGGGGATCTAGGGACTTTAGTGGTGCACCCGCTTTAACGGCTCTCGCGGCTCTTCGCATGGGGGCTGATATCGTAATACTCTATGTTCCCGAAGTTATAAGCACCGCAGTAAGGGCATTCTCACCTAACCTTATAGTTAATACATATTGTGGTGATTACTTTAATGAAAAGGCTGCTAAAAATGCTTTAAACATAGCCGAAAAGTGCGATGTTATAGCCTTAGGGCCAGGACTAGGGTTAAGAGAGGAGGTAAGAGAGGCTGTAATAAGTTTCATTAGTAGGTTGGAAAAACCTCTCGTGATTGACGCTGATGGACTTAAGTCTCTCAGAGGGAAACTTTCCGTCTTAAGGGATAAGAGTGTTGTACTCACACCTCATGCGGGGGAGTATAAAATAATCTTCGGCGAAGAGCCTCCTAAAGATTGTACTGAGCGCATTAGAGCAGTAAAGGAGAAAGCTAAAGAGGTAGGGGTAACAATACTGCTTAAAGGTCCGAGAGACGTCATATCTGATGGTTTACGTGTTAAAATAAACCACACAGGTAATGCTTCAATGACCGTGGGAGGCACAGGAGATGTCTTAACGGGAGTTGTTGCAACTTTCCTAGCATGGGGCAATGAGCCATTTGAGGCAGCATGTGCTGGTGCTTTCCTCAACGGGCTATTGGGAGACTATGTAGCGAGCACTAAGGGAGCGCACATATTGGCTACAGATTTAATTGATGCTATTCCTTCAGTAACGTCAAAGATCTTGGAGGAAGTTGAAGTAGGGGAACGGTCAATAAATTTCTTGAAGAATATAGGCTTAATTTAGAAGTCTAGGATCCAACCTTTCTCCCTGAAGAGCTCGTAAGGTAGTTGGAAACTTTCACTCGGTGTGAGAAGTACACTAATAGCCAGTTTTTGCAAAAGCGTTCTTTTAACTACCTTTTTACTGAATATCATCCGAAGCATGCTAATACTGTGTGAGGGGATCTTCAATACATCATAGAGCAAGTTGACCCTCGGGGTTTTCAGAAGAACTTGTGAAAACGGCAAACGCGATAAGAAGGATGCGAATCTTTTCAGCCCTTTTTCGCTCTTAAATTCGGCTTCTATCAAGAGTGAGAATAATGAATTTCTATCATAGGGATTAAAGTCTATAAAAAAGGTATCTGTCAATTTTAGAACGTGCTTATCGAAGTGGTACTTCACTAGTGCTTTGCTTTTGCCAAGCTTGCGAGCTATTTCCGATAGCCGAGTCCATCCATCTTTTTGCAACATGTTTATTATGAGTACATCAATGTCATCCGCCAGTATCCTATAATCCTGTGGTTCGTTAAAGTTCACTTCACTAGCTAGAGAACTCTCTGAGAGAAGCTTTTCTTCTCGGGTCTTTACAAATCTTTTTAGAACTGATGGCTTGGGGGAGATGTACCTGGGATTAGCAGTAATTAAAAGCCTCCAACGCTCGATTTTACCAACGCTTTTAAGCTCTATTAACTTCTCATACACTTTGTTTACTCCCATATCTGGGAGTGTCATTAAGGCCATTACTCCATTATATTTGCCTACTATACGGCTCTTTAATATGACGAAACGTGAGTGCAGGAAATCCTCTTCTAGGCCAAGTTGAAGGTCTGAGTAATCAAGGAATACCAGAACTGAGACCAGGCCTAATAGGTTATATTTTGGAATTAAATGAAGTCCTAAGATCTTTCGTTGTCGAAGTTTCTTAACGCGATCATAGAACGTTCGACGTGATACTGCCAGGCTACGAGAAATACTAGCTAGTTTTCTCGGATTAGAGCTTTCTTTCAAGGCTTCAATTATCTGCAAGTCTAGCTCGTCTATCCTCAATTTCATGACATCTCCTTCACTGACAAACATATCCTAATAGTAAGTGAATGAAGTCTTAAATATAAAGCTGGGATATTAGAAACCCACAGCAGACACGTATATTTGGGTGGCACCATTATACCGTAAGGGGAGCAGTGTGGAAATACCTGCATCTTTCATAAAGTATTTGTATATTGAACGTCGCGAGCTTGTGTTAAAAGCTTTGAGAGGGGATTTGAATAAGGAGGAGCTCCTAATAGGGTTCACGCGGCATACGCCGGCTTTCGTTACTCAAGGACCTGCTGGACTAAATGCTTCAATAAAGGGAGTAGGTTTTCTTCCTCGAGAAGCATACCTACATGCAGTCTTAAGAGCATTAAGGCGGTTTATACAGAGACCTGATCGGAACCTTAAGGAAGCATTAGAAGTACTATTGGAATACGTGTATCCTAAGGAATACCACGATAAAATAGATTTCACGAAGCTTGTTAGCCTTGAGCTAGCAAGAAAACATACATACATTAACCTCCAGTATAATAATGTCGTAACGCTGCTGTTCTATACTCCGCCTAATATTAGCTATGAGGTAAGAGGAACGGTAGCAATACATATGGGCGATGAGTACTGGGAATATGCGAATCTTGTTCATGATGCTTTTCATACAAGCTTTTACAGAGGTAGGCGGCGGGACTGGAGTAAAATACCGGCTTATGTCATAGAAATACACGAAATATATGACAATTCTCCTAGAAAAATGGGAGAAAGGATTTATCCTATGGAAGAGTAGCTATGGGCGTGCCGCTAACACCCATAATTCCGAGAAAGGTCTTAACATTAGAGCACTTTAGAGGAAAATGGTTTGCTGTAGATGCAAACAATGTTTTATACCAGTTTCTTGCTCTCATAAGAACACCTGATGGTAAACCTCTAACCTCTCCTACAGGGGAAATTACCTCTCATCTTGTAGGGCTTGCATTTAGGGCTACGAAACTTATATGCGACTATGAGATGAGGCTAGTTTTCGTTTTTGACGGCAAGCCTCATGGACTCAAGGCAAGGGAGTTAATGAAGAGGAAGGAGGTTCGAGAGAAGGCCTACAAGGAGTGGGTTGAAGCCCTAAAAAGAGGAGATTATGACGCGGCGTTTTCTAAAGCTGTAGTAACAGGCGTGTTGACCAGGAAGATGGTTGAGGACGCAAAGAAGTTATTAGATTTACTAGGTATACCTTGGATTCAAGCTCCTTCAGATGCGGAAGCTCAGGCGGCTTATATGGTATCCCGAGGAGGTGTCTGGGCAGTCAATAGCAGAGATTATGACTCACTTCTTTATGGAACTCCTCGGCTTGTCCGCTATCTAACAATTTCAGGAACAGAATTTCTTCCAAGTAAAGGTATTGTTAGGCGTCTACAACCAGAGCTCATAGAGCTGAACAATGTTTTAAGCACGTTAAACATCACCCGTGAACAGCTAATTGATGTGGCTATCCTAGTAGGAACGGACTTCAACGAAGGTGTAAAGGGTATAGGGCCGAAAACTGCGTTAAGGCTTATAAGGATTTACAAGCGCATTGAAAAGCTTCCTGCTTCCATAAGAGATAAGGTGGCACCTTACTACCAAGAGGTTAGGGAAATATTTCTGAATCCACCAGTAACCACAGAGTACACCTTAGATTACAAGCGCGTAGATGAGGAGGGATTAATAAGATTCCTTTGTGACGAGAAGGGTTTTTCACCGAAGCGTGTTGAGACCTTGATAAGCAGAATGAAGAGGGTTCACATTAAGGGAGCTATTTATTCGATGGATGAATGGATTTAGAAGTCAGCGGCTACCTTTACAGTCATCTAATCAGGAGCGGTCAAGTTCATCATCAGGTTAGATTATTTGCATTGTAACAAAAATATTTTAGTTAGGGAAGACATATATAAGGGGCTTATAAAATTCGGCTTAAAAATGTGCCATGAGGTGGCCGGTTAGTGGTTATGGGTAAGAGGCCGAAATATAAGATTGAGAATGTGGTTGCGTCCGTAACTTTTGATAGGTCCATAGATCTTAACCTTATTGCTGAGAAAGTTCCCTACACTGAATACGACCCTGATCAATTTCCCGGACTTGTTCTGCGTATTAGCAAACCGAAAACCGCACTTCTGATTTTTTCTACTGGAAAAATGGTTTGCACAGGAGCTAAGTCGGAAGTTGAAGTCTATAAGGCGATAGATAAAGTTGTTAAGCTGCTCGGAAAATACGGCATAAATCTGGGAGAACCCAAAATAACGATTCAAAATATAGTTGCATCTGGCACTCTGAATGGAATTGTCGACTTGGAAAGAGCGGCGCTACTTCTCGAAAACACTATGTATGAACCGGAACAATTCCCAGGTCTCATATATAGAATGGATGACCCTAGGGTTGTTATTCTCGTGTTTTCTAGCGGTAAGTGCGTGTGCACAGGAGCTAAGAAGGAGAAGGATGTCGAGGCGGCAATAAACAAATTATACGTAAAGCTCTTAGAGCTTGGAGTGCTTCATCAAGCATAACGTCAAGGGCTTTGAATATCTCTACAGTACCCGCAAAGAAAGGTGTATATGTACTTATAATACAGGTGGAAAACGATCTACTCGTAAAAGTAGGACATAGCAGAGTAGTCTCTATCTCCAAAGGTTTTTATATATATGTGGGCTCCGCACTTAAAAACTTAAGACTGAGGCTTAGACGCTACATTTGTAGCTCTTTTAGAAAGAAGTTTTGGCACATAGACTACATATTATCTGAGGACTCCGTCAAACTGAGGGGAATTGTTTACTCTTTATGTGCGTTAAAGGTGGAACCTTCTGTGGCATTGACGTTGCTTGGCCTGGGATTTAAAGTAGTTTCCGAAGGATTAGGTTCATCAGAGTATAATTGGAAGGGTTATTCGCACTTTCTGAAGGCCCCTCGAGAAGTCAGCTTAGAGAGGACTGTAAAACTAGTCGAAGAGGCCTTTAATGCTGTGGGATTAAAGCCTAATACGATTATCTGCGATCATCGCTGATTAATTGGATGGAAAAGTTTCCTCCTAGTGAAGTTCTACGACGATTATATTAACATGAAAGGCTTAGAGTCGGCCCATAAGTAATCAAAATATACTTTAGCTATTTCTATAAAGTACTCGTAGGTTGAGTGCATTCCTTTAAGCATTCCCCTATCTTTAACTACTAGCAACACTTCGTTCTCTGATATCAGCCCATAACCAAACATTTTCTCCTTAACCCTTATTTTCTCAAATGAAAGCTTAGCCATTATCACATAATCCCTTGCTTCTCTCAGCACAGGAGGCGTTACGAGCACCTTTACTTCCGCTTTTACGTTAGAAAGGGCTTTTGCATGTCCTGTGAAGAGCAATTCTTTGAATGGGGAGGCAATGTAAAGGAGCCTCTTAGCCCTCATAGTCATATTAAGTATGAGCTTGAAAATAGCGTCACCTTCTATTACTATCGCGGGCTTCTCCACCAAAACGCCCTTATATGCCAACATATACTGCTCCTGTAGCTCTTCAAATATTTGTTGTAGCTCCTTTAACATGATGTTAAATATATCTCTGAATCTGTCGAAGATTTTAAGCGGGGGCTGTGCTTTATACACTTTCGGTCTTTTACCAGTCTCAATTGTTATGAGCCCTTCTCTCTGAAGCCTTAGCATTAAGCTATAGAGCTTGCTATAAGGAACACCGGTTATCTTTGATAGTTCTTTGGCCGTCAAAGGCCCGCTCCTAACTAGGGTTAGATATAGCTTGATATCCTTCTCAAAGAATCCTAATACTCTTACCAGCCTTAAGAGTAAATTCTCTGGAGCACTCATTTAGAGACCCACAATAATTCTACTTTATGGCTTCTTCATAAAGATGTAAGTAGTCCGCGTTGCTTTAACTCTCTCAGTCTCCTGAGATTATAGTGAAGTATTCTAAAATTAGGGTCCACGTCCTTGACCTTTTTCTCCAGCTCTACTAGGTTTTCCTTATTTAGGTAATTTTTCTCGTCGAATATAACGAAATATACGAGAGTCTTTTTGGGAATTAATTGAGAGATCTTCTTAAATTTTCTAGCATGATCAGGTATTCCGTAAACTCGCTCTTCTCCACTTCTTCTCTTTCTGCCCCAAATTCTCTCTCGAGCGTGCCTAGCCTTCAAGCCTCTTGGGAGCAATTTTACCTTTATGAATACGGCGTTATCCTTTCCGAAAAGAACTATATCGGGATACTTTTTCCTATCCTCTTTTAGCCCCAAACTAGGCACTCTGTTAAGGTATAGCATATAAAGTCTCTTTTCTCCCAACTTCTTTATGAGAAAGTACGTTAGAAAAGCCTTGGCTTCCTCTGAAGTTTGTAGAATATAGTCTAGCTCTACAAGCTTTTTACTCATCTCTGAGGCCGCTTTTAATACTATTTCCTTTAAGTCTTCCATGATCCTCGAACTAATTTAGAAGGCGGTTTATTAGAAAAAGTTACGTAGAGGTATGGGAGAGGAAATCAGAGATATTACTGTCATAATATTTGGAATATTTGGTTCCTCAAAAAACATTGTCCAATTAATTTTGAGTGCAGGAACCGCTCTGTTTTACTCCTCCTTATATACTAGGACTATTTCTATGGTCGATACAGTCCTTTCCTTGCCCGCTTCACCCACTTTATCGCTACCTATCTTTACTTCTTCTACTTCGACTTTTCCGGGAAGGAACCTCTTTGTCAGCTCAGCCGCATCAACAGCGCGAGTGATAGCTCTACCGCGAGCCTTAATTATCACTTTTTTAACGCCCTGATTGAACTGTGTCGCGATGGCAAGAACGTAGTTCGGGGTTGGTTTGTTACCCACAAATACTACTCCCTCAGCTGCCGCCATTTCTTGCACCTCCAATGCTGTGCGAAGTGTTGGCATCAAATATCATGGCATCTATCTTAAATATGTTGCGTTTTTCCTGGTTTTTGCTCAACTTCATCTGAAAGAGACTGAGATGAAGGGTTATGGTATCGTACGACTAGAAGCTTAGAATTATAACATTGTTTTAATAGCGCCTTTCACGATAGGAAATTAGAACTTTGGGTATGTGGAGTTTTCAACAAGTTCTTAGACGTAGTACCAAGGCAGCCTTTCTCCAGGCTCTTCTCTGGGTCTTGCCGGCTCTTTTTCCTGTAGCCTTTGAAGAGCTTTAGCCCTTTTCTTTATATCTTCTATTATCAAATCTAAGCGGTGATAATCAATGTTCAATGACAGTATCTTATCTAAGATCAATAGAACCGATTTTGCAGCTAAGGGGTCGGGATATATCTGACCTACAGCACCCATTAAGGATAGTCCTTTGATTCCATGAAGTTTCGCGAGGCCTGGTAGTAAGCCGCACGCTCCTGTTATAGTTCCCTCACTTGATACTCTTAAGTTATACTTTTTTGCGTACTCAGCGAGCAATTTCTCGTCATTCGCTGCTATGTATACGTCTCCTTCCATCCCGCGTGCAATTGTTCCGCAGACAGCTATCACCATCCTCAACCCGTATTTTGACTCGAGATACTCTAGCACTTTTTCCGCGATCTCGTACTGGGCCCAGGAAACGGGCTGTGTATTGCCCGATACAAACACCATGTCGTTTGTCGAGTTCTTAAGGTAGAAGAACTCATAGCGGGGGAGTTCCTGTACACCATAAAGGTTCACGATAACGCCTGCTTTTCCATCCGGTAGCATTAAGTTATTAGAGTATAATTCTGCGAACTTCTTAAGCTTCTTTTCCGTTATAATGTAGTCTACAGCTATTTTGCCCACTAAACCTAATCCTGGTAATCCCTGGACCAGAATCACATCCTTTATGGGTGGGGTTTTTAACTCAACTATTTTCGTCCAGCTCATGTTCAATCACCGAAGACTCTAAAGTTTCTCGGACAGATACTTCTAGCTTTCCGGCAGAATTCTTCGCCCTTGCTGATCGCACCTTTTTCGTAGAAGGTGGCAGCCAAGTAGCAGTACTTCGATTCTAGCTTGCATGACGGATGAGGCTTGTGAACGCATAGGGTTGAGACGAACTTGCATATTTTAGCGCCTTCAGCATATCTCTTCTGCATGTACAGATTCAACGCCATTTGGCAGAGCGACATTGCGGCGTTACAGTAGAAAGGGGCTACTAGCGTCTCTAATGATTGGCTCATCCGAACCTCCGCTTAGATAACGATTCCCTAGATAATAAGCTTTCTATCCAGGCTGTAGCCATGTATTATGTGATTCTACACTGATCAGAATTGTGCTACTGGGGGTGCATTTTTAGATATTTTTAAATTTAACCTAATATATGTCGACAGTTAGGAAAATTCTATAAGCTGAGTGCTTAGGGTATGAGTCTGTGAATGTCTCGCGTAAAGATTATTGTTTCTCTAATGTTTTCCATATCAAGCATTTTCATCAGAAGTCTTTCTACTCCCAGGCCAAATCCGCCATGAGGCGGCATACCGTATTTGAACGCTTCTAAGTAGAACTCAAAGTCCATTGGGTCTAATCCCTTATCTCTGATATTCCTAAGGAGTTCTGTATAACGATGTTCACGTTGTCCTCCAGAGCTTATCTCCAAGCCCTTATAATCTAGGTCGAAGGATTCGCTATATCCATCTCTTCTCATTATGTAAAATGGCTTAGTCTCCCACGGATATCTCACGATGAAATAGAGGTCGTATCCCTTTTCTTTCATAATGCTTCCTAGAACCCTTTCTTCCCTGTCGCTTAGATCTTCTCCCCAGGTTACCTTGATTCCCCTTTCTTCCAGTAATTGAATAACGTTATCATACGTTAGTCTGGGGAAAGGTCGCCTAGGCAGCTTAAGATCAACTCCTAAGATTTCAAGCTCTTCTTTACAAGTTTCTCTAATATACTCTATAGTGCTGGACAGTAGCTCTTCTAGTAGCTTTAAAATGTCTTCTACTGATGAAATGAACCCCATTTCAACATCTATTCCCCAGCATTCGTTCAGGTGTCTAGTAGTATGGTGCTGTTCTGCGCGGAAGTAGGGGGTTATTTCGTACACTCTGGGGATAGAGGTTATTAGCATCTGCTTGTATAGCTGGGGGCTCTGGGCTAAGAAAGCTTTTCGACCAAAATAATCTAGCTCGAAGAGGGTAGCTCCTCCTTCCGCCCCTGCTCCCACGATCTTCGGTGTATGAACTTCAAGGAAATCGTTTTTCTCAAGGAAATCTCTGACGTGCTTCAGCAACCTTGCTCTTATCTTAAAAATGGCTCTCTCTTTTGGTAGGCGAAGCATGAGATATCTGTATTTGAGTTTAGTGTCGAAGAGCACCGGTGTCTTTCCTGTGAGGTCGATGGGCAGAATGTCAACAGGAGGTGTTATGACTTCAAATTTGGTGGGTTTGAACTCTTCTCCCCGTTTACTCAGTCTAACGCGGCTATATTCGCCTTCGATCCTCACAGCAGTCCCTATTTTTACCTTCTTTGCCTCTTTCCATAGATCCCTGTTTTCTGATTTTTTGAATACCGCTGTCACAGGCTGCACTAAGTTCTCTGGGATTATCTCTAGGAATACTATGCCTCCTACTACCCTCTTCGCGTTAACCCATCCTTGAAGCGCTACCATTCGAAACACCTAACGCAACCTAAATACCCTCGCGCTAAAATTAAATATTACCTCCTAGCGGGATTGTTTAGATACGGGAAATGTACTATTTGAGGCTTTTCGATCCATGGAAGAGTCCCTTATGCACGTGTCCTTTAAAATACTCGCTTCAACCGTACACAGGTTGTACCCACAGATGCCTATACTGCTATGCTTCAGCCTATATAGGATACAGGCCTAGCAAACCTAAGAGAAAATTTATCGTAGCCTTGGAAAGCGATCTTCGAAAGGCCAATAAAAACATTCCAGTAAGCATGAGCAATAGTAGTGACCCTTATCCTCCTGAAGAAGAATACTTTAAACTCACCCATAAGGCGCTAAAACTCCTAGCGAGATATGGCTTTAAGGTGCTGGTAGTAACAAAGTCGGATCTCGTTGTAAGGGACCTCGAAGTCCTAAGATCGATGAGAGCGAGTGTCAGCATGACTATAACTACGCTCGATGACCACCTTGCACGTAGAATGGAGCCTTATGCTCCTCCTCCTTCCCGGAGGTTAGAGGCCTTAGAAAGACTCGCAAAATCGAATATACCTGTCTCTATGAGATTAGATCCAATAGTACCCGGCTTAAATGATGATCCGGCAATGCTAGAAGATTTACTGGAATTAGCTGTCAAGAGAGGCATTAAGCATGTAGTCGCTTCTACCTACAAAGTAAGGCCAGACAACTTTAAAAGGATGATTCTAGCTTTCCCTGATAAAGCTGATCTATGGAGAAGGCTGTACTTCAAGGAGGGTACTGTAGTGCGCGGCTATAGATACCTACCAAAACGCCTACGGGTGAAGCTCTTAAGACCAGTTGTTGAAGCAGCGCGAAGGCTAGGCATCACGTATGCCACGTGCAGGGAGGGCTTAACTGATAGATACTTCTTTAAGGCTCCCTCTTGTGACGGTTCACATCTAATAAAAGAGAGCGGCGACTAGGGATAACATCATGAGCGAGTGGAATACTAGAAAGGATTATTTCTTAAGGAGACTTAGGGAGGAGTTCGAGGCAGGACGCGTTGATCCCGATTTAAAAGATTTACTGGATTTAATTAACCTATTAGACGATTACTACACAACGAGCAGTTGTAGTGGAAGGATACAAGTAGCCGAGGTAAGAATGCCAGGTGATAAGTTCGATTTAAGGACCCTAGGCAAGTGGCACTGGAAGGTAGACCTTGAGGATATTAAAGAAGTCCTTACAAAGGGAGGAGATTACGTTTGGTTAATGGTCCAAGGCCCTATAATCCATATTACCTCAAGGAACCTCGAGTCAGCGCTGAAGATGCTCAGTTTAGCAAGAGCTTGCGGCTTCAAACATAGCGGAATACAGGTCTACAAGAGATTTAGAATTCTTATTGAAATCATGGGAAGCGAGGAGATGACAGTTCCGTTAAAGTGGGCTGGTGTAACGATAGTAAGTGAAGACGGACTATCTTCGCTTGTAAACATAGCAAACGAGCTTCTCGAGAGGAGTAAAAGTAAGCTCAAACGTTTTAAGAAAGCAGTTATAAAGAACTTTCATTTGGGTAGTGTGACTCCCCTCTGACCCTGATATTTACCTCTATAGGGTGTAGTTTTACTGGTAAGCTTGGCGAAAACTATGTGTGCAAATCTAAGCCCCTTACGTAACTTTACGGGGAAAGCGCCTCCGTGTACCTCAAGGGTTATTTGCCCCTCAAAACCTGCGTCGATAATTGTAGGGGGGATGCTAAGGCCTAGCCTAGCGAAAGTGCTCCTCAGCTCCACGAAGCCTAATATGTCATTAGGCATTTTGATATACTCTAAAGTGGATAGGAGAACTTTCATGTAAGGCTGTATAATAAAGTCTCCGTCAAGTCGTTGGACGAAGTAGTATTTGGATAGATCCACGTCTGAAATCTCTTCAGGGTCAAGAGGTGAGGGGTTATTTAAGAGAAACGCTACTTCGTTGCCAATGCTTAAATCTATCCCATTTTCCCTTATGATCTCCTCGTTAAGAGGTTCTATGACAAGCTCTCCCGTCTCAATGAGCTTAAGTATATCGTATCTTGAAAGTATCATTACTCCGGACACCTTAGCAGGTGTTCATCTACCGAAATGAAATATTTTTTTAACATTTATTTTAATGAAAGATGCTCTTACGTGGAACCTGAACTGCTGACGTTTTTCGAGCTTCTAAAGAAATCGAACATCTCGTCCATTATTTTAAATATCTTAGTGGTGTAGTAGCTGAAAAATGGACTTACTTCGTATGGGAAGTAAGCGTAGACCTCCTTATTGTGGGTAAAGCCGTAATTTATCTCGCTTAACACGCCTGGTGAAAGCATGTTAGTTGGGTAAAACACTATTATTATGTCGGCTTGGTCTATGAGTTGGTAGTCTCTTGCCACAACTTGGTCAACAATATCATTTTTAGCCTCCTCTATTTCGGAGACTGATATGTAAGTGGAGGCTTCCTCTGTTTCTATAAGAACTTTATCCTCGCCGTTATGTATCGCTTGAGTTGCCATAGATACTAGATCCAATTCTTCTATCGACATGGGGTCAAATATGACTATGCCTAGCTTTTCAAGCTCTCTCTTAAAGTCCTCCTTTTGTTCGAACCAACCCTTTTGTTGCTTCATGAACGTTATGGGATAGCTTAGGTAAGCCTTTAATTGAGGAGCTTTGCCCTCTTTTTTCCTTCTCTCTATGTTATAAATTATGTTAAAGAGTACCTCAGGGCCCATGTTTCTCGCTATGATGTAGTGCGGCTTGTTTTGATACTGCGCAAGCATGTCTGTTATGAATACCTCTTCGTCACGCCAGATTATGATATCCTTTAGAGTCAACTTACCCTTCCACTGGGGTCTTGCCTCAAGACGTGCCTTAATGTGATGAGCATTATCTATTATCGTGACATAGATGTCTGGCTCAAGCCTGTTAAGGTAATAGAAGTTGAAGCCTGGCACCAGGTGCTTCTTCCACCTGAAGCATGCGTGAGTACTTATAATTAGATCTTTCTCGCTTAATCCACGGTATTCATTGGCCTCCTTTAGTAGTTCCTCAAAGATCGTAGCCCGCAAATAGTTAAGGGCGAAGTGATCCATATCGAGGATTTTATCCTCTCGGATCTTTATTCCAAGTTGCTCTGATTTTTCGAACATTAACGACCCTATATCCCTTATGGTCAGTCGGTCACCTGCTAACGAGCGAACCTTTTTTATGTAGTCTAACCTCCCACTACCGCTTATGCCTGTTGCTAAAATGATCATTTTTCTACCCTTAGCCCTAAAATTTTCATTAAAACTATAATTTAAGTAATATGCTAGCTTTTCTTAAGCTATTCCTTGATAAAATAGTTTCATATAGCTCCTAATAAGCGGTATATCTTAGAATGATACCTATGCATTCCGAGAAGATACCCTTAGGGGACTTATGCATTAATGATACGTGTGGGGTCGTGGATATGGTATTTGGTGCTCCGATGCCGAAACCGAAAGTGTACCTCTTTGTCGAGAAGGATAATGACGAGTGCGTTAAGGCGGAGAATCTGTTAAAATCTCTGGGAATACCCTATTTTAAAATTGACATTGATGAAAATGGTATACGAGGGTGGATGTTGAAGGATTTTGGTACGATGAAGGTACCTCTTATAGCTACTTCCGACGCCGTAGTGGTGGGTTTTAAGGATATAGAACAGTACCTAAACGCCTATAAGGAAAAGCTCTCAACCTGATCTCGTATTCTAAATCTACTTTCCAAATTTTCATTTTAACTTAATTTAAAGCTAGAAGTCTTCTACGAGGCTTAAACACATCTTATCGACAGCTTCTAATAGGCTTTCTAAAGGTACTTTGGGATTGTTAATTATTATGGAGAATATTAGTTCCCTATTTTGAAGTGTTTTGACGTAGCCGGAAAGTGAGCTCGCCTCAGCAGTAAAGCACGCTAATGCTATGATCCTTCCCCGAGCATTGGTATTTATGAGTCGTTCTCTTAAAGCTCCGCTAATCCCAGCTACTGGAAGAGCCCTATAAAAGTTCTTGAAATACCTTCGTTTCCTAATTTTAAATAAAAGTTCGGCGATAGATCGGGGCGTTGCTCTATTATCCTTAGAGATCCCCGACCCATCAACTAACACTAGCTCATTATCAGGTATCGAGAGAGTTTTTAGAAGGGATTTAATGGACTTTATACCGTATTCCCAATCACCCTTGCCGTATCGATAGTATCCTAGGGTTTTAAGTAGATGCTCAGCAATTAAGTGGTCATCGTGTCTGAGTAGCAACTTGAGAATATCGCTTAGGGACCTTGAGGGAATTAGCTCAAGAAGCATACCATCTACGAGTGTTCCCTCCGTAACGTTTCCCTCTACACTAACCCCTGCTGACTTAAGTGATTCCTTAAAGAGAAGCCCGGCAAAGAGATTGGGTCTCTCCAGAGGTATTTGAAAGAGAGCGCCTTTCTCATCTATATTTATCGTTCCCTTAACTACGATTGTAACGCTGTTTGCTTCCTCTTCTTTGAGTACTTCTAGACGGGTAGGCTTTGATTTTCCTGTGACAGCTCTATTTTCTACGCGAACTAACCGACTTTTCGGAAATGTTTTCACAATGGGCGGGGACCCGTCCTTTCCGGGCAAGATCGTCACTTTTATCATCCCTTTGTCTACGAGAAACCCTGCAATTCGAGGAATGTAAGGATAGCTGAGGGTATTTTCTAGCCAGGCTTTATTGACGAATCCTCCGTCAAAGACCTTAGAGTCGATAATAATGTCCCCATGGACGATTTTAAGCTCCCTTGCGATGCTCCCAGCAATTTTCCCTAAACGAGAGCTAGTAAGTGTGGGGTCACCGCTACCCCTAATGACTAAGTCTCCCTTTAACTCCTTATCGCGGATCTCTCCTGTGTAGAAAATACCCGTCTCGTACCTAAAGTTTGGATGGAGTATATGAAGTGCCGTTGCAGCCGTGAAGAGCTTAACAGCTGAGGCTGGTAGGAACTTTTCATCGGCGTTCACTGTTAGTATTTCACTGTAGTCAACGTCCGTGATTATTGCTCCCACACGCGCCTTAGATGAGAGGACTTCACGAATGATCCTTTCTATCCTAGGCTTCTTCATCATTTCAAGAAAAATATCCTCCACTAAATTAAAGTTAATTAAATCAAAAGTTTTTGAGAATACCTAAAGCTTCATAGCATGGAGATTATTTCGTTTAGCCTTTTCTTAACCTCGTTTAACTTATTGGTCATTTCCGTTATCTTCCGCTCGCTCTCTTCTAGCTTCTTCTTGGTCTCCTCAAGATCCTTTCTTAGCTTTTCAATCTCCTCTACACTTAGTGCTCTTTCTAGAAGCGGGATCTCTATCTTTACACCTTCTCTTAGAAATCTTTCGTAGGTTTCTCTAACCATTCTACCGGCTTCTGTTCTTCCCTGTAGATGGTTTCTAATAGTAGCCTCCGTTCTTCCAAGCTCATCGGCTATCTCTGAAGTTGTATATCCAGCTCTCTCCCTCGCTAGAGCTCCTGCAGCAACTGCTAGGGAATCTATCCATGTGAGTCTATCCTCAGGGTTCTTGATTTTTTCAAGTAGATCTGACCTGAGCAACGTAGCTATCATTAACGCAGTCTCAAGCTTGTGAACGTCGCTCTTAGTAATAGGCTTTAAGGGAACTTCTTCGCTCATGTGGTCCCCTATCTATATTAATTATGGTTTTAAAGTTATATAAATTGCAAGAAGAGAGTCTCCGATAATGTACCTCCACTGTTAAGAGTACTGGAAGAGTGAGGAGAGACAATGAATATTAGAGGTTAAAGTAGCAGTTTAAATCTCTTTTTCTAGTGGCGGATTCATTTCCTCGCTAATTGTTGTGAGCACTAGTAAGGTATTCGTATGCTCTACCTCTTCCATACCTGCTAGGAACTCTATAAGGAAGCGGGTAATTTCATCCCAGTTCTTTGCCCTAACCTTAAATAATATATCATACTCTCCAGTGATTATATGTGCTTCCTCAACCCAGGGTAAATCCTTCTTTTTCTTAGATTCTTCTAAAACTTTTCGTGTGAGCATTACCTGTGCTGAAACGCTTCTAGTGAAGCTTCCGCGCTTAGCTCGAACAAGAACGAATGCAAGGAAGTTGTAGCCTACTTTAGAATGATCTATCTTAACAGTGAAGCTACGAATAATGCCTTGATTTACTAGCCTTTCTATACGCCCTATAACAGTTGTTCGCGGAGCGCCTATACTCCTAGCTATCTTTACAACGCTTGTTCTAGAGTTGGTCATCAATTTTCTAAGTATTTCTACGTCAAGTTTATCCAACTTAATTTGAACGGACATGCGTTCTCCCTCAATAGGTGGTTTAATTAACCACGGTTTCGTGCTTAAATATCCTTAGCTAATCAGACATAATCGCGGCTTAAGCCAAGGTGGCTCTAAATAAACTTAAAATAGAGTGAAGCTTTAAAGGACAAACGGTTAACGCCAGGCATGAGGATAGGGAATAACTATCAATTTGCAGGAGAGGGGCTGGAAGAGCCGTATGATATATTGCATGAAGTGTACTGTGCTTGTGAGATTTAACCTAAAAATGCTAAAACTAGTCTAAGATGGCTTAAAAACTAATTAAGTTTATTAACAGCCAGGGCATCAGCCCTACTATTATTATAAACACTGCAAGGCCTAGCATTCCGGCAACCATCCATTTATTCGCTTCCTTAGTCTCTGTAGGTGTACGGCGCTTGTACCAGAACACCTGCCAGAAGTATCGAAGGGAATAGGCCGCGCTAATAACAGTCGCTATTGCGAGCAGTATAGCCACGTATATGAACGAGGGCACCTTTTGAGCTATGCCAGCTACGCCTGCTATCATTAGGAACTCGGATACGAAACAGGGTAGAGGCGGAGCACCCGCTATGCTGAATATCGAAATAACTCCGCTTATGCCTGTATAAGGCATCTTACTTATGAGACCGCTCAGTTCCCTTATGTCTCTAAGATGTGTTTGGTGAAGTACTGAGCCTCCGACAAGGAAGAATAGCCCCTTGCTCCATGCGTGAGCAACCAAGTGAAATATTGCGCCATAGAGGGCTAGTAATGTATAGTTGTTAAGGAGGGCGAAGACCCCCGCACTGGCCCCTGCCAGAATATATCCCATGTGGCTTATACTAGAATATGCAATGATCCTCTTGACGTCTACTTCTTTTAACGCCATAAATCCTCCATAGAATGCTGTTAAGACGCCGAGGAGCGCCATTATATATGTGATCGATGTAACGTCTATACCGTTTAAGTGCGCTGTATTCAGGATTGTGAGATATGATATCCTTAGTATTGCATAAGCTCCTGCCTCTATTATTATGCCGCTCAAGAGAGCGCTCATATTGCTGGGAGCTTCTGCGTGTGCTGGAGGCAACCAGGTATGTATGGGAAATACTGCCATCTTGACCATGAATCCGAAGGTTAAGAACGCGAAAATGTAGATCCAGAAGGGCTTAATTAGCGAGAAGTACTGGGGTATCTGAAAGATCTCTAGTCCTGCTCCTCCAGTAAGTATTGCTATTAAACCCATGCCAAGCACTATGAAGAGAGCGCCTACATGGGTATATATGAAGAACATGAACGCTATCTTAGCAGGGTCTCTATAGCCCCACCTTGCAATAATGAAATACGACGGTATGAGCATGAATTCCCAGAACACATAAAAGGCCAGTAAGTTAGCGGTGATGAA
>QMSC01000003.1 GCA_003649515.1 Thermoprotei archaeon
ACGCCGGGGGTGGGATTCGAACCCACGCGCCCCAGAGGGGCATTGGGTACCTCGTCTAGCCCCTTATTTTCGAGGATCTCGAGCCCAACCCCTTAGTCCGCTCGGGCACCCCGGCTTCATGAATCTATCATCTATCTTCTGGGTAAAATACTTTGTGTTATTGTTAAGTGAGAGCCTCCATAGAGTTCTCGCAATTCCAAATTCATCTTACCATTTCATTGATCTCTGAGCTACTGTGCCAACTAGAATCCTTTGCTTCCTCATCGACCTTAGGAAGTGTGAAAATTATGAGAAGAGAGGTCACCAACTGAACGTTACGCCGGGGGCGGGATTTGAACCCGCGCGGGCGTACACCCAGCGGGTTAGCAACCCGCCGCCCTAACCAGGCTAGGCGACCCCGGCTTACGAATCAATAAGACTTTAGGATTAATTTAAGCGTATCGTTAGCAGTTACGTTCTAAAAACGGAGCCTGATTAAAAGGCGAAAATATTAAGAGACCGTACACGAATATTCATAGTACGGGGCCGTAGTCTAGCCTGGTATGATGCGCGGCTCGGGCCCGCGTGGTCCCGGGTTCAAATCCCGGCGGCCCCATAGTCAGGTGGTCTATAACAGATATTCCGAAGTCCTGAGTTCTTCTACGAATAGTTTTAAGGGCCCTAGAAAAGTTCCGTCAATAAGGTATATTTCAGAGTTTAGTATCTCCCGCCTATTTGAGTTCAATAAGGGGCTGATGGATTCTTCGATGATGAATCGGTTCACTGATAGCCCCTTAAGATAGCTATTAAACGCTGGAACTACTATTAGACTATGTGAGTTTAATGGATGATTGAAGTTTTCTTCGAATGCCTTAAGGGGGTCTTCCACAGGTTTCTTAAATTTATACTTCAGATATACTCTTGCGATATTTTCTCGATCAAGCTTCATCTTCAACCAAACTGATTCAATTATGCGGAATCCTAGCTCATCCCTTAGGTCTATGGAGGGGTGTATATGACCCATTACGAGTATTTCTGCCTTAAATAGTTCTGAAGCGGGCCAAGCATGACCGTGAAAGAGCCCTATTTTCCTCCCTTGTGAATCTTCTAACATTACTCCACGTGGAGAATATATTTTTACGCCGCTAATCTCTGAGATTATCGTTGAGAGGCCGCCATCGTGGTTTCCTATGACTATTTCGATTTCAGTAAAGAACCTCTGTAGCGATTCAAGGAAGTATTTTACTTCTTCCCACTCCTCTTTTCTGAATCCCAAAATGCCGTGCTTTACGTCCCCCAGGATTATTAGCCTATCGCACCTTTCTGAGGTTACGACCTCAAGGAGTTGACGCAGAATTCTTTTAGTCTGAGAGGGGAGGCGTAGGCCTTTTTCACGTAGCTCTATTTCAAAACCTAAATGGAGATCGGCTACTACTATCACTACTTCGTTATTTTTATCTAGTATTTTCAGAGCTCTTCTACCTATGACTGGCTTAAGCATCCCGCTCACGAGCACCTACTTAGGAAATTTCTCATGAAAGACTATTTACTTGTTTTTAATAAACTATAATCAGGTTAGCACTTCATGTCCGATGAATCTAATAGTCTTGAACTGCTGAGGAAGAGATACGGTACCAAGTTCTTTAAAGCATACGAGGCTGTCAGGAAAAAGCGGGTAGTGAGAATAGAATTCAGGCCTAGTGGAAGGGTTTTGTGGTTAGTTTATTCCTTGAAGAGAAGACGTGCGCACGTAGTAGTACCGCCTGTCTTTTGTTCTTGCAGGGATTTTTACCTAAATGTGGTCATTAGGGGGCGGGAGGATCTCTGTTATCACATTCTAGCTCAAAGAATTGCAGAGCGTTTAAAGTATTATGATTCCATGGTGGTCGAGGAGAAAGATATCAATGAAGCTTTAGAAAAACTCTATAAGGCTTTGATACACGATGGGTAATAATTTCTAAGCTATTACTCCTCGTATTCGACGGCTACTTCTGCTCTGGTCTCTATTCTTTGAACTTTTCCGTCTCTTAGGTAGATGATTCTATCGCTCACGTCGATCATTTTGAGATCGTGCGTGGCGGTGACTATTGTGACTCCTTTCTCCTTGTTCAGTGTTCTTAGTAGATTTATTATTTCTAGACCTGTGTGGAGGTCTAGGTTTCCTGTAGGCTCGTCTGCCAACACTATTGCTGGATCGTTTGCTAGTGCTCTTGCAATAGCTACTCTTTGTTGTTGCCCACCGCTAAGCTCGGGCGGCTTATGGTGCAGTCGGTCGCCTAATCCGACTCTTTCTAAAAGCTCAGTAGCACGCTTAATCCTCTCCTCCCTTGGAACACCAGCGAAAATCATGGGAAGCATTACGTTCTCGAGGGCCGTTAGTACGGGGATTAGGTTGAACGTCTGGAAGATATAACCTATCTTCCTGCATCTAAGCCATGCGAGCTCGTAGGCGTCCAGTTTGCTAATGTCAACCTCGTCAATGTAGACTTTTCCACGAGTGGGTCTATCGAGTCCTCCTATCATGTTAAATAGGGTAGTCTTACCAGACCCTGAAGGTCCCATGATAGATACGTACTCTCCTCTCCTGATCTTTATGTTAACGCCGTCTAATGCCTTGATAACGTACTTGCCCATGTAGTAGTATTTTGCAAGGTCCTCAGTTTCTACTGTGTATTCGTATCTCACGTTTACACCCCATGAGTCAGGGTATAAGGTATCTTACAGAATATTTATAGCTTTTTATACTTCGTATCGCAGAGCTTCAGCTGGATTTAGCTTTGCTGCATAATACGCTGGATAGAGGGAGGCCGCCATCGTCAGTATCATTGCTAGCACTACTGAAAGCAGGAGCAAGGCTATTACTGTAGGAGCGCCGAGCATTGAAAGAGTGCCTAGGGGAGATGTTAATGCCCCAATTACGTCGGAGGGTCTGAACTGAGTGTACCCGTACACGATGCCAGCGATTAATCCAACTATGTAGCCCGCTATTCCGCCAACTCCGCCTATTATTAAAGACTCTAGGAGGAAGAATATCAGGATGTGTCTGTCTAAGGCTCCTAAACACTTCATCGTTCCTATCTCCTTATAGCGTTCCGCGACAGCTATGAGCATGCTGTTAGTTATTCCCACACCGCTTACAAGAAGAGATATGAAGAGAAGCCAATACTGATAGGCTCTAATTGTTTCGGGGGCTCCTCTTGCTATTTGCTGTATCTGTGCCATAAGCAGTATCGAAACCATGAAAGCTATACCCAGCACTATTGAGGCTGTCGTTATTGCAGCACGTACAAATCTCTTCCTAATGTTTTCAAGACTTATTCTGAAAGCCTCGGAGAGCGGTAGCTTGATTTCTCCTATCTCCCAAGTACCTACTTTTCCTGCGCTCATGTAACTCGCCCATAAGCTTTGATGATCTGGTAATATTTCGGAACGTTTAATTTATATATTTTCCGAGAAAATCCTCTCTCTCCAGAAAGGGGGTTAGGGGTTTTCTTTTCTCCTTCTCGGACCTTGAAAGTGTTCGTCAACGTCCTTAGAGATTGTTATACGTTGAGAAGACGATTAGTTGAACTGTTAATGGATGCTCATCATCTCCCACGCCTTTATTCCTCCTAATGATACGGCTGCTTATTCATAGAATTGTCTTAGTGTGTAAATTTAGCACCAGAAGGATGGACCGGGGGGGACTCGAACCCCCGACCTCCCGCATGCCAAGCGGGCGCTCTCCCACCTGAGCTACCGGCCCCCTATTAGAGTAATAATTTAGGAGGAGTTTTAATATTTTCCGTCAAATTCATCCTATATTAATGTTGTAATCGATGTGAGGGCTTTCCTTCTGTAGTATGGCTTATTGAAAGCTCTAGGAATCCCTTAGTCGATCAAGCTGGCTTTTACTTTATTCTTACTCTATAGACCTTCTTATTCTGCCAAGAGTACCTTCTGATGCGCTTTGATCTGCCGAAACCGCATGCCGCACAATAATGTTTCCGAATATTATAGGAGTGTCTACCGCAACGCCTGCAACGTATATGCGTTTTCCCGCGACTACGCTTGCCCATTGAAGTTGTACCCTTAACCATAGCTAACACCTTACGTAGTAGGGCTTACGAGTACGACATTATCTCCTCTAACTATTATCGTGCCCAGCTTCCTAGTTTTGTTGCTTTTTACCTCTTCAGCCTCATCAAGCACTAGGTTGAGGTGCTGATCAAAGCTCCTTAGTACGCCTCTGACTTCCCTTCCACCCTTAAGCTTTACGAGGACTGTAGTTCCGAGAGCTTTTAATAGGACTTGTGCAGTAGTGGGTCCTGGCATACCTTCCACCGATAAATTCCGTGGCCCTTATCCTTCAAGGATAGGGTAGATTATAAAATTATCGGGCTTCCAAAGGTAAAAATATTTATGAGTGTTTAAAATGAAAAGAACTAACCGATCTAGTTTAAAAGGACGGGTAGTAAAATTGTATGAAGTATACTCAAGGTACTTCTTAAGCTCAAGGGATTCGAAAAGAGTTCTGAAAGTTCTCGAGACCCTAGCTGGCCGAACGTTCGGCAAGCGTGTAGAGGTCGAGGTATTTAAAACACGTCAGGGCATAGACTTCTACGCCATTGACGGGAAAGTCTTACTGTGGAGTAAGGGAGAGACTTTCTATCCCACGCTACTACTACCATTACTTTATGAAACGGCACTACCTAAAATCACCGTGGATGAAGGTGCGGTTCCCCACGTTCTAAATGGAGCGGACATTATGAGACCGGGTGTAGTAAGTATCGAGGGAGAATTCGAGAAGAATGATACAGTTGTGGTCTTTGAAGAAAAGTACAGGAAACCCATTTGTATTTCCTTAGCTCTCTATTCCTCGGACGTTCTCTCTGCAATGAATAAGGGGAAGGTTTTCAAGAACATACACTATTTGAATGATAAACTATGGAAGTTTATCGTGAGAATATCTAAGTTGCAGTAACGGATTTTCTTGCCTTACCTTACAGCTATGGCATCTGTATTGCTTAGTTCCAGTGTGCGTATACCGTATCTTTTTCGAATGGTCGAAGCCAGCTCCCGTATCTTTCTTCTTTCTCCGTGATTCAGAATTATGGTTTCGGGCTTTGGCGTGATCTTTTCAATGTATCTAAGTAGCTGGCGGCGATCGCTGTGGCCTGAGAAGCCTTCCACGTTGAAGACCTCCATGTTAAGCTTTAAGACCTCTATCCTCCCTTCAGGGCTATGGAAGGGTATTTCTCTGAGTCCTTGCATTATTCTCCGACCGAGAGTTCCCTCTACTTGGTAGCTTACGAAAATGAGGCTATTTCGGCTATCGGGTGCCAGTAATCTCAAATACTCCATTACTGGACCGCCAGTAAGCATGCCGGAAGTAGCTAGAATTATAGCTGAGTCCGTTTCAGCTATTTCTTGTCGTTTGCTGGGATCCTTAACTACTTCAAAGAACTCCCCCATAAACGGATTTTCCTCGTAAAATACTTGGTCACGTACTGCTCGAGCAAGGTATTCGGGATAAGCTGTATGTATTGCTGTAGCTTCGCTGATCATGCCTTCGATGAAGACGGGGGTTTCTGGAATGATATTTCTCTTAATTGCATCTGCTAATACTAGCATTATCTCCTGCGCTCTACCTACTGCGAGCACAGGAACGAGCACTCTTCCTCCTCTTTCAATCGTTTTCTTAACTATTTCAATGAACATGCGCTCAGTCTCTTCTCTAGGGGGCATGATGTCCTCTCTCCCACCGTAAGTGCTCTCCATTATGAGCACTTCCACGCGTGGAAACTTGTAAATTGCGGGATCAAATAGCCTAGTTCTGCCGAACTTGAAATCGCTAGTGTACACTATGTTGCACAAACCATTCCCTATGTGTAGATGTATGATAGCTGAGCCTAAGACGTGGCCCGAATTATGTAATGTCAGGCGTATGCCAGGAGCTATGTCTGTTACTTCTTCGTATTTAAGGGGTATTGTCCGGATCATCGCTTCAGCTATTTCCTTTTTAGAGTATAGAGGAAGCTTTCCCTCCTTTCTATTAACCTCGATGTAGTCTTCAAGAAGTAGCTTCATTAGGTATAACGTGGGCTCCGTAGTATAGATTGGCCCCCTATACCCATACTTGTACAGGTAGGGGACAAACCCTATGTGGTCTAGGTGTGCGTGCGTTAGAATTACAGCATCTAGGCTCTCTAAATCGAACTCGGAGAGGTCTAGATAGGGGTATTCATCCAACACATTTGAGGGCTTTATGCCCATGTCTAGTAGGACGTTGCTTTCAGGCGTTTGAACTAATATTGCGCTTCGCCCTACTTCTCCAAAGCCTCCTAAGGCGACTATGCGGACTTTACCTAGCTTAAAGATTGGTGACCTGTGTATTCTGAATCCTACTTCTCGCAGAAACTTTTTCCTTTCACTCGCACGACTTCTATGCAACTGTCTTACTTCAGATACTGTTTTTGAGGGTAGGGGAGGAGCTCTCAGTACCTTAGCCCTCCAGTAGGTTTGAAGAAAAATCATGTTGAGGAGCATACCATCCTTTCCGATAACGTATCCCGGCTGCTTTGCCTCTATTTCAACTTCTCCTTTCTCGTGATCGAAGTATATGTTCGTTATTTCCGCCTTGGGAGGAACTATGCTTTCAATTATTTTTCGAGCTTCGGCTTCATTTTTCCGTATCTCTGGGTCAGTTCTTATAGCAATTCTCTTTTTAATAGTCTTCACTATCTTTTTAATTATCTCGTCTTTGTTTTCCTTAAATAGAGTCTGGGGATTAGCAGTATAAATTACTATAGTTGGACCTTCAAACTCTATTTTAGTTATCCTAGCTTCCAGTGGTATATTCTCAAATATTACCTGCCTGATTTTTTCTATAGTTTTATCAACTATCATCTCAGTTCACTAAGCTTCAGCGAATAGAAGAATGTGCTTCGTGTTTATTTTCTAGTCTAACTTAAAAATTTTTTCACTTCCTCATCCTTTAGCTCTGTAATTCCCTGCTGAGTAATAGTGACGACGTCTATTCCCTCGCCACTACCGGGATCGGCCTTCATTGCGGCGTCCACGGCTTTAACTGCTATAGGCAGCGCCGCGTCTACGCGCATTTTCTCATTAAATAGGGTATCGAGTACTGCTAGAGCCATATGGGTCCCAGAACCCGTTGCAATGTATTTCTCTTCAGTTATAGATCCGAACCAATCTACAGTGTAGAGGTGCGAGCCGGTATCGTCAACACCACCGATTATTATCTGTACGAGGAGTATGAAGGGCCTCACGTTGAACAATAGAGTTGACGCTAGGCTTGCGAGCGATCTAACTTTAATGCTCCTTCCAGTCTCCATCTTATACAAAGCGGCTTCAGCCCTCAATTCGTCAACTATTTTTTGAGCATCGGCAACGGCGCCCGCGATCGTAACAGCTATGTAGTCGTCTATTTTGTGTATTTTCTTACCACGCTTATGCGCTATGTAATAGCCGCTTGTAACTCGACGATCAGTGGCCAAAATTATTCCGTCTGAGCAACGTAAGCCCACCGTCGTCGTTCCCGTCTTCAGCAAGGGTGGTATGTCTGCAGGCCTGCTTCTCCTAAACGCCGCATGATATAGGTCGTGGGTCTCCACTTTAGCTCACCATTCCACAGTTATCTTTACAGCTAAACCTATAAAAATACTCAGTGCATCATACGCAAGTTATATTTTAACTATCCATGAATTTAACCTTAAGGAGGAGGATCTGGCAATCAAGTCTTCGCGGAAAGGAAAAATTATAACGCTGGTAACGGAAGCACAAGCCGTGAAGGGGGCTATATTCATACCTCAAGTGCTTAAGGAGTGTAGAAGGTGTTCTCTTAACAAGATCTGCGTCAAGAACGTCAGGGAAGGTGTACCGTACGAGATTAAAGACGTAAGGAAGAAGTCCCATGAGTGTCCAGCTACAGGCTCGATTATGAGAATTGTAGAGGTAGTTCCTGCGCCCATAAAGGCTCTAGTTTTCTCGAAACATGCTATTAAAGGTGCAGTGATAAACTATACGCCGATATACTGCACTACTAGGTGTCCCTATAAAAAGTTATGTGCGCCGCCTGGACTTAGACCAGGGGATAAAGTGAGGATTGTGGAGATACTAGGTAGAAGTTATAGGTGCATTGAAAACAAAGAGCTTACTCCTGTTCTTTTGCTTTTGCTTCTTTAGTTTTCTCGGCAATAGGAATGCTTATGGTAAAGGTGACAGCCTCCACCTTCTCGGGGAGATACCTCTTAATATCTAGAGCTATACCTCTCAGTCCTAATCCTAATCTTTCGTAGTAGAGGGCGTCTTCTGGCAGTAATATTTTGAGCGAATTTCCTTCCTTCCTCACCTTAACGTCTTCTACTTTAAGACCTGGAATTCTACGCTTAATCAGGGCCTTAACCTTTTCTGCTGTGGTCTTTAAGAGCTTCCTAACAACGACAGTGTATTTGAGCCTCTTTCCTGCAAGGGGGTGATTGAAATCTAACTGAACTCTCCCCCCTCCTACGCTTCGTATTGTGGCTATGTTGCCATTCAACTCTACTTGCATGCCTACGCGGGGTATTATCCCTCGTCGGCTGAGCTCGGTTGCAGGTATAACCCTGACTTTCCTGGGATCTCTAGTACCAAATGCTTTTTCAGGCGGTAACACGATTACCTTCTTCTCTTCTTCCTTAGAACCCACTAGTTCTTCTTCAACGCTTTTTAGCAGGAATCCCTTGCCTACTACAACAAGCCTAGGCTCATAGACCTCGTTTTCCCTATATAACGCGTGCTCTTTTGCCACTTCTTCTATGGTAGTGTCGATGACCCTCTTGTCATCGACGATCTCAACAGTGTAATCTAGCAGAATAAAATCCCCTTCCTTTACTCTTACTTCCTTCTTTCGAGGGGGTTGAGAAGTTTTTTCCTTATCAGCGGAGGTACTTCTCTTCACGGGTTTTTCTCCGTGCAGGTCAGTCTCATCATTCGTTACTATCATACCTCTCCCTCCTTAAATCTGCTTTGTCTCTTCCTCTTCTCGTAGCTTAATCCTAACAAGCCTGGTTATATAGCCTGCTATTCTGTTTCTCACGCGCTTGGAATCTACTACAGTCAATTCCGCTACCATTTTCTTGTTATGCTCGAAGTCTGTTGTGAATTTATCTGGATACATTTGAAGCAGTTTTCTAGCCGTCCTCTTAACGTAAGCAGGACGCACTTTACCCATGCTCGGATCCCAAGCTAATGGTATAGTATTTATTTTAAGCTTTTTCCCTCGCCAGGATACGAGCACATATTTTTATTTCTGTACGTCGAGACTGTTAATAATCAGATGATAGACATGAGCGCCAGGGACGAAAGGATTATTAGGGGTATTCCCTTAGCTCCCCTTGAAAGAATTTTTAGAACTGTGGGTGCCGAAAGGGTGAGCCGTGAGGCCCTAGTGTACTTAAAGGAGATCCTAGAGGAAATAGCGGAGGAAATTGCCAAGGAAGCCGTTGATCTGGTTAGGTTTTCTAATAGAAAGACTATCACTAAAGAGGATGTTGATTACGCTAAAAGAAGGGTCTTCAGAATATTCTACTTAGCGGAGGGGAGAGGAGGGAAGAAGTTTTAAGAATAAAGTTTTAAGGTCTTCTTTTTCGAGAAAAGTTTAAATAGAAGCGTAAAATAGTCTTTTCGGCGGGAATCAAGTAAGGGTGATATACATGTCAGAACCTGTTGTAGCGCAAATGGGTGGGATCCCCGTACTCATTTTAAAAGAAGGAACTACTCGAAGAACAGGTAGAGAGGCCATTCGACTGAACATAATGGTTGCAAGAGCAATAAGCGAGGCTGTGAAGACAACTCTTGGCCCTAAAGGCATGGATAAGATGCTCATAGATAGCCTGGGCGATATAACCGTCAGCAATGACGGAGCAACTATTCTAGACGAGATGGACGTACAGCATCCCATAGCCAAATTGCTTGTAGAGGTTTCTAAAGCTCAAGACGACGAAGTGGGGGATGGAACAACAACAGCAGTAGTTCTTGCAGGCGAATTACTTAAAGAAGCTGAGAAGCTTCTCTTAAAGAACATTCATCCTACAGTCATCGTCGGCGGCTATAAGAGAGCTCTGGAGAAATCAATAGAGGTTCTAAGAGGGCTTGCTAGAAAGGTAGATCTCGAAGACGAGGATACTTTGAAGAAAGTTGCCATGACAGCCATGCACGGAAAAGTTGTAGCGGCTGTGAAGGAATTCTTCGCGGACATAGCAGTAAAGGCTGTTAAACAAATAGCTGAAAAAGTCGGCGATAAGTGGGTTGTGGACATAGATTACGTTCAAATGATAAAGAAGCAGGGAGGAAGTCTCCTTGATAGTAAGCTGGTTTACGGCGTTATTATAGACAAGGAAGTGGTCCACCCAGGAATGCCTAAGAGAATCGAGAACGCTAAGATAGCATTACTAAATGCCCCGCTTGAGATCGAGAAGACCGAGATCGACGCCGAAATTAGGATAAGCGATCCAACGCAAATGGAGCTGTTCAGGGAGGAGGAGACGAGAATGCTTCGAGAGATGGTGGAGAAGTTAAAGAGCGTTGGAGCTAACGTCGTCTTCTGTCAGAAAGGTATCGACGACCTCGCACAACACTACCTGGCTAAGGCCGGGATACTCGCTGTAAGAAGGGTAAAGAAATCGGACATGGAGAAGCTTGCAAGAGCCACTGGAGCACGCATTGTTACGAAGATAGAGGACTTGAGCGCTAAGGATCTTGGGGGGGCTAAGCTAGTAGAGGAAAGAAAGGTTGCTGGCGAGAAGATGGTTTTCGTAGAGGGATGTAAGAACCCCAGAGCTGTTAGTATCCTCATTCGTGGAGGACTCGAAAAGGTAGTTGACGAGGCAGAACGCTCTCTTGAGGACGCGTTGAGCGTAGTAGCAGACGTAATAGAGGAGCCTTACATTGTTCCGGGAGGCGGAGCACCCGAAGCAGCTGTTGCTAGAGCGCTCAGAGACTATGCTCCTCAAGTAGGCGGTAAAGAGCAGCTAGCTATTGAGGCTTTTGCAAATGCTCTAGAGTCGATACCTCGAACACTAGCTGAGAACGCGGGCTTAGACCCAATAGACATAGTAGCTGAGCTTAGAGCGGCTCATGAGAAAGGATTACATGGTTATGGAGTTGACGTTTTCGAAGGCAAGGTACTGGACATGTACGCGAAGGGTGTAATTGATCCTCTAGCAGTAAAAATCCATGCTTTAAGAACGGCAGTTGAAGCAGCTGTTATGATCTTAAGAATAGATGACATTATGGCAGCATCACGTCTTGAGGAGAAGGAGAAGGGAGGTAAAGGCGAGAAATCTTTCGGCGAAGAAGAAACAGGAACCGAGTTCTAAACCAACTAAATCGTTGCATATTATTTTTAGAGCTCATTTTTATTTCATCAGTTCTAATCGTATTTTCATTCAGGGGGTGAATTTTTCTTTTTTAGGAAAATCGTAAAAGTCTCGAAAGGTTTCTGTTGTTGAGGAGATTTGAATGATAGTTAGCCTTCTAACAGACTTTGGGTTAAGGGATCCTTATGTGGCTATAATGAAAGCTGTGATGATGAGCATAAACCCCCGACTATCAATAGTTGATATAACTCATGAAGTATCAAAGTACAATGTAAGAGAAGCTAGTTTCATTTTAGCCTCAGCCTTCAAGTACTTCCCAAAGGGCACAATTCACGTGGTTGTGGTGGACCCAGGCGTAGGTACCGCACGTAAGGGACTCATTGTGAAGACGAATAATTATGTTTTCGTAGGACCCGATAATGGGGTTCTTCTCCCCGCGGCTTTAATGAATGGTATAAGGGAGGTCTACCAGATATTGGAAGAAAAGGTTAGGCTTCCGGGCAGGAAGGAGGAGGTCTCCTACACGTTCCACGGTAGGGATGTTTTCGCTCCGGTTGCAGCGTTTCTCTCGCTTGGCACAAAGCCCAGTGAATTGGGAATTGCTACGAGCGATTACCTTGTCCCTTCTTTTGCTCGGCCTAGATTCTGCGGCGGAGGAATCCTCGGCGAAGTCCTCTACATAGACTCCTTTGGCAACATAGTAACTAATATTCCTAAGGATTACCTATCTAGGCTCGGTGTAAAGGAAGGAGAGGATTTAGAGATAACCTTTCAGGGAAAGCTTTCAGTAAAATTGAAGTTCCATAAGACGTACGGTGAATGTAAAGTGGGGAAAATGTTAACGCTTATAGACAGCTTCGGTTTCCTAGAAATTGCTATAAATATGGGTAACGCGGCAAATGTTCTAGGAGTAAATGTCGGCGATAAAGTAAGAGTTAGAAAGCAGGGGGGTTAAGGACTTGATCGTTATAGACGGAAGTATGGGTGAGGGCGGGGGACAAATTCTCAGAACGAGTATAGCCCTTTCTGCTTTAACCCTAAAGCCTATTAAGATCATAAATATAAGGGCTAAGCGTAGTAATCCGGGACTTCGTCCTCAGCATTTAATAGCGATAAAGGCTGTCGCTTCTCTATGTAATGCGAAAGTGGAAGGCTTAAACGTCGGTTCTCGCGAAGTGACTTTTATGCCGCACGAGCATGTAGGGGGTAACTTCAAGTTTGATATAGGTACTGCTGGAAGCATATCCCTTGTACTGCAGGCAGTTCTAACGGTTGCAGCTTTCCTCCCGGAGAAGAGTAGATTTATAATAAGGGGTGGAACCGACGTACCTTGGAGCCCACCAATAGATTATGTTAAAAACGTCCTTATCCCGACGCTAAAGACCCTAGGCTTCCAGGTAGAGCTTAAGGTCTTACGTCGAGGGCATTATCCTAGAGGCGGAGGAATAGTTGAGGTTACAACGATTCCTGTGGACGTTCTCAGATCAATAAACGTTGTGAGTAGGGGAAGGATTCTCGAAATCAAGGGCTTATCGCATGCTGTCCGACTACCTCGCCACGTTGCTGAAAGACAAGCTAAAGCTGCTTTCGAACATTTACGAAGGTTAGGCATCAAGGAGTCAATCCATATTGACACTGAATACTATGATCCCTCAAGAGATCCCCACCTAGGGCCAGGTAGCGGGATAGTCTTATGGGCGCTTACATCTGAAAATACTGTTATTGGAGCAGATGCACTAGGCGCTCGAGGGAAGCCAGCAGAGGTTGTAGGCAAGGAAGCGGCTGAAAAGCTTTTTTCTGAATTGAGCACTAACATGGCTTTCGATAGCCATATAGGTGATATGCTCATACCCTACATCGCTGTGGCTAAAGGCGCCTCACGCATAGGCGTCAGCAAGCTTACCTTACACGCCATAACTAATATCCTCGTTACGGAGAAGATACTGAACGTTAAGTTCCACATAGAGGGCGAGAAGGATAAGCCAAGCGTAATAAGCGTAAAGGGTTTAGGTCTAAGTTTTTCTTAGTCTTTTCACGATAACGAGTATTCTTTCCAGAGCTGTCATGTATACCAGTACTATGAGGGTATAGAAAACAGCTTTTGATATAAACTTTAAGTTTATGACATATAGAATATAAGATAACAGGAGCACAAGGATCCTTTCCGCTCTTTCCATGAGCCCAACTCCTGCCAGCTTGATATCCCTTTTTAACCCCTCTGCCCTGGCTCTGCTATAGCTGACTAGATAGAAGCCCACGAGCGATATGTAAGCTTCTTCAAAACTAATAAAACCACAGTAAGCTAAGCTCACTAGAACGATAGCATCTGCTACTCTGTCAAATGTAGAGTCTAAAAATGCTCCTACACTGCTGCTCTGCCCGACGTATCGAGCAAGTCCCCCATCAAGAAAGTCGAGCAAGTTTACAATGAATATTAATGCTATAACCAATAGCGGTGGAGTGTTTTCTCGTTTAACGAAAACTAAACTTAAAAGGAGTAGTGAGACGGCTAGAGAAGTAAAGGTTAGCATGTTAGGCGTTATTCCTAAACTCGCAAGTAGTTTGAATACCCCTTGAAAGTACTTGTTAAGCAGAGGCTTGATTTTAGAAAGCATGGGGTCTAAGCTTCTCCTCCACCCTTTCTACTTGAGAGTAATAGTATGGCTTTAGCTAAATCACCCTCACACTCCTTAAGAGCCTTAACGGCCATCTCACGGGAGACTCCCGTTTGCGCTATAACTAATTCTATATCCTCCTCACTGATCTCAATTTCCTCCTCTTTTCTCACAACTTCGTGAGGCTCGCCTATTACCTGGAATATCTTTTCACCGCCCATTTTCAGGATGCTTACTCGGGGACTTTCAAATATCAGCTCTTTGTCACTTAGTATAATCCTGACCTCTCTTACGTTCTCTAGCTCGCTTATCTCGATTCCCAGGCGCTTTGATAATCTTTTTAACTCCCTCGGAGAGAGTCTTCGCATCAAATTCCTTCAACCTCTCCCTTATTAGGCGGCGTATGCTTATTATGTTTTCCTTAGCACTTGCGTGACGTAGCGCTATTATGCCTCCAATATCACATATCTTAAGTGCCCGTGAGATTATATAGGAATCTCCCGAGACTATAACGCCGCTTTCCTCAATAACGGTTTTATCGGCTTTTTGAACTGTGAGAGCGGTACCCTGGATACCATGGTTTTTCATTAACTCACGCGTATACCCCGCAAGTATACCGCTACGGCTCACCGGTGCATCGTATACGATGAGGATAGTATTATTCTCCGTCAACGAGAGGTCTTTAAGATCGCTGAGGAATATCTCTAATGCGCGATAGTAATTGTCGTCTAATTTTATTTTTTGGAATGCTGAGGATAGGTCTCGAACGAAAGTATCCTCGCATATTATTAGAGTTTCTCCTCGAATTGCGCTTCTTATAACGGTAAGAACATTGAATCCATCTACGAGTATCTTTGAATTGCGTATGGAGTTTAGCAGGACCTTTTTTGCTAGCCTATTTCTAATGTCCTCATCAGAGAAAACAGACCTATACAGGAAAACCTTTTCCACCCTCGTTAACCGGTATCTTTCCTCTATTATGCGTAGGGCCTGCTGCCTACGGTAGCCGCGATTTAGAAGAAACTTATAATCTAGCAGGGCATCTAAAACCCTCTCATCCGGTTTAAACATTATCCCTTCTCTAAACAATTTCTAAGCACCGCTATTAAAATCTCTACTATCTTTTTGGGGGCCATGGGGGCTAGGCGACCTTGAAGGAAATGTCTCCTCCCCCCTCCAACAACGCGTATACTTCTCTCGGTCAGCTTTTCTCTAATGATGTCAGCCGTAATGCTACTCAGAACTTCCTCCCCTAAAGCTACTATGAACTCTGCCATAGGGAGTTTATCATTGTACAGGAACGCGATCGTATTCCCGTATTGATCTCTAATTTTAAACGCTATCTCCCTCAGATCTTCTAGACTATATCGATCCCCATTGTACTGTTTCACTATGATTCGGAAAGGCCCTAATTTTTCGGCTTGGTTCACTAGGCTTTCGACTTCCATCGCTACGAGTTCTCCTTTAAGCTCTGAAACTTTCTCTCTAAGCGCCTTTATCTCGCTTACAAGCTCCTGAACCTTTGCATCCAGCTTTTCGGTATCAACACTTAGTATTCTTGAAAGATTTCTCAGCTTAATATCCATGTCTTGTATGTACTTTACAGCGGCTTCGCCGACAACGAATTCCAAGCGCTCTACGCCGTCCTGAATCCGTTCTGAGCGAACTATTTTTACCAGTCCTATTTCACCCGTTCTCGTACAGTGTAATCCTCCACAAGCCTCTACGTCCCAGCCATCTACCTCAACTATTCTTAAAACCTTCTCTGACACAACTCCGCCTTGATACAGGACAAAACCATATTTTTGTTCGGCCTTGTTCCTATCCATGTAATATATGTTCACCTCTCTGTTCTCGAGAACGACTCTGTTCGTTTCTCTCTCTATCTCCAATATATCTTTCTCGCTCAGCCTCCTATAGAACGTTATATCAAGTCGCCCTCTATCCTCACTTTTATGAGCACCAGCTTGCCAAACGTGTTTTCCTAGAAGCTTCCTGGCAGCACCTAAGACCACGTGTGTTGCAGTATGTGCACGCATTATCGCTCGGCGCCGTGCTTGGTCTATTACGCAAGTCACTTCTGAGCCTTCATACGGCTTTCCACGCTGATTCTCACATATGTGAATTATTACATTGTTGATCTTTTTAACATCGACGACACGAGCCTCAAAGTTCTCGCCGCGCAGCAAGCCTCTATCGGACTCAGCACCACCACCTTCAGGATAAAATATCGTTTTGTCGAGGACTACTATCCTCCCTCCATCGAGCACCTTCAGAATCTTGGCCTTGAGTTCAGTTTCTTCCGGTAACTCGTAGTAGGTCGTTTCCGTGGGAGGCAACTCCTTGAGCTTTTCTTTCAAATTTTCTAACCACTTTTCCTCGCGCGGAACTGTTATTGCCGTTTCATGTCTCTTGGCAAGACGTGAGTAGAAGTCTTCAGGGATGTCTATCACTACACCCTCTCTAGACAGTGTTTCCCTGACTATTTCGGGGGGAATTCCATGCGAATCATACAATTCTACCAGGTCATCATAGCTCACCGCCCGCTTACCTCTCCTTCCTAAAACCTTTCGCTTAACTACAAGTTTTCCCCTTTCTATAAGTCGCTTAAATTTCTCAGCTTCTATGCTGAGTATTTCAGCAACTACGTCCCGTACCTCTAGATATTCTGGAAAGTCCCTTCTCCACTTCTCGATCTGCAAATCCACGATGTGTACTAAGTCGAAGGGTAAGTCCAGCAGTAAAATATCCTTGAGGCATCGACGTATGACTAACCTGGCTAAATATCCTTCTCCGCTATTTGATGGCACGATTCCATCGCCTAACATGAACATTAATGCTCTTGCATGGTCAAGGAGGCGATAGATAACTTCGTAGGGTCTCAGCAAATTCTCGAACTCCTCTAATTCGTAGCCGTACTTGGAGGCAAGTTTCGTCTTTACCTCTCGCTCAATCTCTGGGATATCTATATCGAATTTTCCAGCATACTTTGAAATGTCCTCTAACATTTTCTTCTCTAACTTCTCAACACCCGCTTTCTTCCTCAAAACTTCTACTAGGTCACCGAAAAGTGCATCATATACTGTTGGAGCGCCTGTAAGCAGCCAGAATATTCTCTCTAATCCATACCCCGTATCAACTATGTAATTCCTCATGGGATGTATTTTGTTGTCGATGACCTTATAGTGCATAAACACTAGCGTTGCAACCTCTAGCCCTTTTATTATCACTTCAAAGTCCTCTCCTGCGTTGCCTCCACCGCTCCACCAGTCTTCTATATAGGTAATTTCCTCTCGAGGTATTCCAAGCTCGCGGGTGAAGAACTCGTAGCTGTATCTCACAGTTTCATTATTCCAGTATGTCGAAATCTTTCCGAAATTAAAGGCATGATGGGCCATCATTTCAAAAGTTGTTAGGTGCCGTCCAGTTCTTCCAACTTTTTCTATATCCGTAAGCCTTATGCAGGGCTGAGATATGGTGAGGGGGTTTGCGGGTGGAGGGACGATTCCTTCAGTCACCCACGGTTGGAAGTCGTAGATCGAGGCACCTACTAGGTATACGTCTTCTCTCCACCTTGCAACAACGGGATATCTCTTGACTCTGACATGTCCATGACGCTCGAAGAACTGGAGGAATTTTTCTCTAATATGGCTAAGGCTTAGTGAAGGATTTAAAGGATGTCCTATGAACGTATACTCTCCGCAAGGTTGGTCTGTGCATACGTCCTGTTCCGGATCAAGAGTCCAGAAATACCTCCCGCATTTTATGCATTTCTTCCTGATGAACCCTTCTTCCTTAAAGAGCTCTATCTCGTAAAGGCCGCGTTTAGAACCTTCCAAAATTAATCCACCACCAATTTCACGAATATGTTATTTAAAGTAATCTTCTTTAAATCTCTAGTTTTTCTAGAAAAGGGAAAAGGAGAGCCAATCAATGCCTCTGATTATTTCAGACTCCGTTTTAGCTATGAGTATGAGGTCTTACTAAACTCCCATATTTTTATCGAATCTAGATTTTCTGAAGGCTTATCAATCCTAGACCTTATCGGTTTAGCGATTTCAACAAGATCGGTACGCTAAAGACACGTAAATCTGCGCACAACGGTAATTCACACCATAGCCTTAAAGGAGTTCAAAAGATGTGGGAGGTCATAATTTGATGAACTATATGCTCAGCCTAAACGGTCCTTTATGAGGTTATATATTTGTGTAGCTGTAGCTACAGCTTTAGCAAGGCTGAGCTGTAAACCTTCCTTTATGGGTAATGCGGCATTTAGGGCAAGGGATAGGCTTTCATTCTGGGCTTTAGCAAGGATGTAAGGTATGGTTTCTTTTAGTGGATAGACTGCATTGATCGCTAAGTTCAGCGATTCAGTTGCGGCTTTCGAAATGGTTTCCTTATACTCGTCTAAGTTCAGCGAGAGTTCTTCTTCCGAGATAACTACTTTGTCCGTATATGCGGCCTTTACCCTTAACCCTACCTCTATGGGCTTGATATCAAGTTTTTTCAGCAATTCCGCTAGTTCTGCCGTTATAACCTCACCCTTTTTAGCGATCAATGTGTCTTTTTCGACCCATATGCTTCCCTCCTGAATTCGCGTAGGTACTCTTAACTTGCTGAAAATGCTAAGTATAGGTCCTGGAGGCAGGTTAGTATTACCGGCTGAGAGGATAATGTCTGATTGCGCTATGTCTCCCGCCTTAGCTTCCCGCGCTATCTTATTTTTATCGAAAAATAGCTTCAACTGGAACGGGTTAAGTGTAGTAAATATCATCGCGTTGCTCCCCGTTAAGTACTTTGATAATTTTTCAATATTGGGAAGACCGCTCTCCTTCAAGGCCCTTTGAGCTAGGCGATTTTTCACTACGCGTAGGATGTCTCCTCTCTCCCTTAACTTAGCCCTTATCTCATGTAGAACGGGAGCTGTCACAAAGGTTATATCAGCTATGGCTATGGTGGGGTATTTTTTCACTAAATCCTTCAGAAGCTTAACCTGCTTTTTCTTCCATTCTGGAATAGGCTTTTGTCTCAAGTACTGAATTGACATTTTACTTCACCCTCACGCTTGGACCCATTGTTAATTTCACGTATACTCTATCTAGGTTTTGGGCGAGATTGTACTTTGAGCCTAGAGTTTCTAATACCCTCAAAGCGTTTTCCGCTATTTCCTCATCGGGTTGTGACTCTAACCCTATCCAGCACATTGCTTGAGGCTGGTTCCTGATCTTTAGCATTTTAGAGTTCTTAAACCTATTTATAAACGCTTTCACGTCAACACTTGGTGGAAGCACTAGTGGTATCTTTCCTCGAGGACCCAGATACCTGCCCAGTATCCTACCTACATGTGCCATCAGATCTGGTTGTGCAAGGAAGAAGTCGTACTCTGAGACCAATTTCTTAGCAGCTTTCTTATCCCCCGCTAAAGCGTTAAGATCTTCTCTCGAGAGTACTAGATCGGCACCAGCATCCTTAGCTTTTAAGGCGAGATCCCCTGTCGCGAACACGCAGACTTTAGATTTCTTCTCAGGGGGTACATGAGGCATATATATTGGCGTTAGTAGCCTATTTTCAGGTCTCTTCAGATCGATGTCCTTTAACTTTACAATTAGCTCTACGCTTTGAGCGAAGTTCCTTTTCTTGGACCTTCTCTTAGCCTCATTGATAGCTTTTAGGAAGACTTCCTTACTTGGAACGCTCATTTAGACGACACCCACTCCTTCTCGTACTTTGACAGTAACTCGTCATAGACCCCTTCATCTATTTCACGTTGAACGACTTTTGGGTGTTTCCCATTCACTGTAACTCCCATGCTTACGCAGGTTCCCAGCACTTGCTTCACCGCACTTTTAAGAGTTTTTGACTTAAGATCCTGTTTTTTGAGTAAAGCAATTTTTATAATCATTTCGAGCGACAAGTCTCCAATGTCCTCACGGCCTGGTTGATGGGCTCCTTTCTCTATCTTTAACTCCTTTATTATGAGGGCGACTGTTGTAGGTACTCCGACCTCAACCTCGAATGCTTTCTCTTCGAGATCTACAGTTACCTTTACTGGTACTCTCATACCTCTGAATTCCGAGGTCAGTTCGTTTATCCTATTTACGACGGCCATTACGTTTATTCCGAGAGGGCCCAG
>QMSC01000004.1 GCA_003649515.1 Thermoprotei archaeon
ATATCTCAGTGGCTGAACGTAAGGGCGAAGATAGTGTCTGGTCTCGTGGCTAGCGTCAAGGATGCTCTAGAGGAAGTGGGTAGCGGAGTGAAGCTTAGTGCAGACCTCTTCTACCCCACTGTATCATGGCAGGTGGGTCAAGACTACAGCCTTCTAGGGAGACATTTAGATACGGTTAAGCCGATGGTGTATACGCCAAGAATGGGGGCGTGGGAAACAAAGTACCTGAAGGAGCTATTGTCCGTATTAGGCGAGGAGTACGAGGACGAGCTCCTAACATACATTAGCTTCCTGCTTGGAATAGATAAGCCAGCAAGCTTAGAGGCCTTCGAGCTAATGGGAGTTCCTCCGAAGATAGCTTTTAGAGAAACCGCAAAAGCACGTGAACTCCTGCCTCGAAACGTACGACTTTACACCGGGTTATACTCGATACATGAAGAAGGAGTCATTGAGAATCCCGTGGAAAAGCTACTTGAAGCAACGAAAGCCGCCCTAAGAGGTGGAGCCGATGGACTGTATTACTTCGCCTTTAGGCGAACTCCAGAGTCGCATAGAGAAGCTTTAAGAAAAATTAAAAGGAATTGAAGTAGCTGTCGTTGCTATACTACGTGCTTTGACGTGTGAATTGATTTCGCTAGCACGTAGGGGGTTCTTGTAGGTACTCCCACTTCCCACCACTTAATGTCGTAAGGCTCCTTTCCTAAAGCTACGATATTGTTCAATAACGTTGGTAGTCTGTCCGCTATTCTAAGCTTTGTCAAGGGCTTCGTTATTTCGCCATTCTCTATTAGAAAGAGGGCATCTCTAGCTATAGTTGAGAACAGGCCCTCAACATAGTTTTGCAATCTCGTATACCAATTGTTTGTAATAAGTAATCCCTTCCTAACTTCTGATATGAGCTCTTCAAAGCTGTACTCTCCAAGCTCCACTCTGAGATTCCATGCATGCGGAACTATCCAACCAGCATTACCAGTGGGCTTCGCCTTCATTTTCACAGCAGTCTTAGTGTTGTGTAATAATGTCTTCAGTAGACCACCTTCTATTATAGGCTTTGTGAACGTGGGTATACCCTCGTCGTCAAAAGCCGTGGATCCTGGCAGGCTCGGGTTCCTCACATCATCTATGAGAGTTAGATTGGAGGAAGCTACTTTATCCCCGGGTTTATTCCTCATGAATATTGATAGCCCCATGAGGACCGAGAAAGCACTACTCATCATGGCCACGAGATTAAACAAGTTCCCCACAACCATTGGTGAAAGCACTACGTCGTACACGCCTGGCTTCGCTGGTTCAGGGTTCTTGGACTCCAAGGCGAAATTTGAAGCTATTTTGGCCACTTCCTCCAGTTTAAGCATGTTAAGCCTACGGGATCCAAAAGCCCACTGCCCCGAGCCCTTACCTGCAAAGGCCCTAATATACGTCTCTAGAGATGTAGCGTCCTCATACAAGCATACTTCCTTTGACGTAACTAGGACCCTTTCACCATAGGTAAGGTCTATCATTCCCGCGACAGAATCTATCTTATTTCTAAAGGCTGCCTCTATCATCCTTTCAGCGATTTCAGCGGGATTCTCCATGTACTTTAAGATACTGCTATCAACAAGGTTGGACAAGGGCTTAATAGGTTGGGGACCTGGTAGTGGAGCGTAGAAAGGTGATGGAGTGGCCCTTTGAACAAGCGCGGAAATGTCCCTTACTAGTAGCTCGGCATCCTCTACCTTGGCAGGTTGACAGGAGACGACGAATATCCTCTTATCCTTAGATAGGTAGAGTCCGACATTCAACACGCTCCACCGTTGTACGACGCTCGGCTCACTGTTAGCTATCTTGACCATAACCTCCTTCCGCCTGGATATCGACACCGCTACCTCATCAAAGCCCAACTTAATTGCTCCTTCTAAGACCTTTCTCGAGGTTTCTAGGAGAACGTCCTTACTTTTCACCTGGAACCACCCCCAATTTAATGCCCCTCAGGCGAACATTGGGTCCTCCAAACCATACAGGCACTCCTTGAGCTGGCTCGCCCTTACCGCATACACCAGCGTAAAACTTGAGATCCTTGTCCGCGCCATCTACCTTGCTGTAAAAGGCTTTAGTTGTTACCTCAAACACAGGATTCCTCACGAGCGAGGTTAGCTCGCCGTTCTCTATGAGGTAGGCCTCTAGTCCCACGTAGCGCTGACTCCACCTCTCATCGTCTATGTTCCACTCCATGTAGCTCTTTATGTACACGCCGAGCTTAATATCCTCTATTAACTCCTCAAACGTGTAGTCACCCGGCTTAAAGTAGGTGTTGGCCATCCTTATAATAGGCTCACTCCTGTAGTCCATGGACCTTGCGGACGCGTTACTCTCCACTCCAAAGACCCTTGCAGTCCATCTATTGTGAAGGAACTCGTTTATTACGCCCTCCTTGTAGAGATATCTGGGCCTTGCAGGAACGCCCTCATCATCGTATAGGTAAAAGCCGTTACTGCCGGGCATGGTGGGGTCGTCGATCACAGTAGCGTACTCGCTTCCTATACGCTCACCGAGCATTTCTGGCTTTATGAAACTCTTACCCGCTTGCGCCGCCTCGCGACCTAAGATCCTATCAGCCTCACTGGGGTGTCCGCAACTTTCGTGGACTATTAGTCCAACAACTTCGCTACCGAGAACTACATCAACTACATCTGTAGGCGGCTTCTTGCCCTCGATTAGAACCCTTTCACAGGTCTCTACTTCGCTTGCAACTGCACTTACGGGTTGCCATACATCCAGCCATTCGAGACCTCCACAAGCTCTATACGAGAAATACCTCTGAATAGTACCCTTTTGGGGATGGGATACGACAAAGTTGTAGCCAAAGCCCATTCGAGGGATACTGCTCGCAACGAAAGCTCCATCGGTATTCACTACGATCTTTTCCTCTAGGCTCTCGTTCACGAAGGAGAAGAGAACTGACACTTTAGCCTCCTTGGCGGCTTCTTTCGCCCTATTCCAGCTTTCAGCGTGGAGCTTAATTTTATCCTCAAGGCTCATGGCATCGAATGGCTTCTTTCTTAGAACGCTATACTTTACCCTTCCGGTATTGGCTTCGGAGAACTCAATGGGCTTCTTCATAAGCCCCGCATGGACCTTAGCGAGCTTAAAAGCCGTCTCAACAGCCTCCCTTATCGATTCCCTAGAAAGCTCGTTAGTCGAGGCGAACCCTAGCGCACCGTTCACAAGCACTCTTATGCCCACTCCTTCGCTTAGCCCCCTACCGACTTCAAGCAGTTCCCCGTTTTGAGCCGAGATACTGAACGTAGAAATTCTATGGTAGCGCGCTTCCGCATAAGCAGCTCCCAGCCTCTCAGCGATCCCTATAGCGTAAAGTAATACATCCTCGTAGGGCATGGATCTCGGGAGAGTTTAGGTCACCGTGTATAAATATCTTTTGAGTGCTTAGGGTAGAGTTATGTTAAGCGACTTAAAATATTTGTAAAACTCTACATATCGCTTTAATTATTAAAATTACTAAATAGTATATGTCTTCCTAGTGCGGAAATCAGCTAGCCTGCCTATGTTCCACATCCTTATAGGCTTGTAGTACCCTACTATCCTGCTCCAAACGTCGACAGCCTCACTACCGCATTTTGGACATCTATCATATACGCCTATAGCGTTCCATCCACAGCTTCTACACACTGAAATCGTGGGAGTAATGCTAAAGTATACGACCTTAGAATTAGTCGCAATTCTATATACTAGGTTTTTCAAGGCCTTAGGATCAGGCCTTTCCGCAAGAAATAGGTGCATCATTACACCGCCAGTGAACTCTTGTTGGACATCTCCCTCTATTCTCACCCTATCCGGTATGGATACATCCGCATAGTACGGTACGATATTATTGCTGTAAAAGGGAACGCCGTTATGAGAGGGTATGAAAACGTCACCTCTCTTAACATCCTCCTTAAAGAGGGAGTAATCCATGCGAGCTAGTCTATAAGCGGTGGATTCCGCGGGTACCTCTTCAATATTGTATAGGAATCCGTCCATTTCCTCGAATTCTTCAACCCTCTCCCTTATACATCGAATCATTCTCTTCATTATGGCTGCGGCTTCAAGCATTGACTTAAAGGAGCCTTCCGCCCACAGCTTTGGCTCCCTCATGAAGTTAGCCGCTGCTTCAGGGAGCCCTACTACACCTACGGTGTTAAAGTGATTTGACAGGGTGCCTAGATATTGTAGGGTGATTGGCATGAACCCCTCTTTCAGGCTCTTCTCATAGCGCTCCCTCCACCTAAGGAGCACCTCTCTTGCTGCACTTACTTTCTCGCTAAGAAGCTCCTCGAATACGTTCCACTCACCCTTGCTCAGCACTGATAGCCTTGGCAAGTTTATCGTTACAACTCCTATGCTACCTGTGGCGTCCGGTAGCGCCCATATGCCCCTACATCGCAGGCGCTTTCCAAAGTCCTCTGTCTGGTAGAATCCTTTAAGCGTTTGAAGCTCAATAGGCAGGGTCTCTTTAAGCTTGCTCACATCAATAGTGAGCCTGCAGCACATCGCGTAAAGGGACTCGAAGTTCGTGACATAGCCGTTTAGTATATATGCTGAACCCCTCTCTGAAAGATTCCTAAAGATTAGCTCGGTTAGCTCACCCCACCTGCGTCCATTCCAGTCGAAGTTCTTAGACACTATCATGGTCAGAATGGGGAAGGTGAAGGGTTGTCCTCTATCATCACCCTCAGTGTAGATCTCGAAAAGGACTTCATCTAACAATAGAGCTTCATCAAGGTAATCGCCAAGAAGCCCCTTAACTTTGCCTCCTACAATAGCTGCCTCCTCAAGAAGACTTCTGTTCAGGTCCATCATTAGGGTAATGTTAGTGAAAGGTGATTGAAAGCCCATGCGGCTGGGATAGTTCAGCTCGAAGAACATCATACGCAATATATCCTTGAGCTGGGCTCGCTTCAGCTTACTGCTCTTTACAAAAGGTGCCTGGAATAGGTCTAGTGCTGAGACAGCTTGAGCTCCTGTCCACTCTTGGGCTGCGAGAAAGAAGAAGTTAACCAGTTGGGAGAAAGCTTCTTGAAAGCTTTTCGCAGGCTTCGATATGACGGCTGGAGTGTTAAGGCCCTTCAAGAGAATTTTCGCGTAGGACCAGCCTATACAATACGGTATCCAGAGCGAATATGGGAGTTTATGTATGTGTATGTCGCCTTTAAAATGCATTTCAACAGGCCCTGGAGGCAGTATTTGGGATATAACCTCAGTTCTCTTGATGCTTTTATCTAGTAAGAAGTCTATGAAGCTCCCAAAGGATCTATACATGTTAGCGTTTTCTTGTACCTCCCAATCAAGCTTTCCTAAGTACTCCCTCTCAAGTCTCCTTAAATCAAAGGCTTCTTTAACTATGTTTAAACCCCTATTTAAAGACTTACTTGTAATGACATAAAAACATTTCTATTGTGACTTCAATGTCACATTTTACTCATTTGTGTTGTTAGTCTACACTTGCCTTTTAGAACAGAAGTTTAAGAAGTAAATTAGCGCCTCCTCGGACCTCAAATCATACCAGTTCTTGTAAGCATCTGCTACCGCGAAGAGTACGCCTGATCTAAGGTTTAAGACAACTACTATATCAGCTGCTTCTGAAACCACGTTTATTGACGTTGAGGACGCCGTTGGACATGCTACAATTACCTTTGAAGCTCCCAAAGCTCTAACAGATTTAACTGCTACAAGCATAGTGTATCCTGTAGCCAGTCCATCGTCGACCACTACTACGCTCTTATTCTTGACATCTTTAGGGAGAAACTTCTTGAATAGCTTGGATCTCTCCTTAACCTCTTTCAGAGCCTTCTTTACGGCTAAATCCACCTCCTCGTCGCTAAGCCCCATGTCCAGGATAGCCCGTTCATCTAAGGCTATGTGGTTCGTCCACGAAACTGCTCCAAACCCGGCCTCACTAGTCCAGGGGAATAGAACCTTCTTAACAACGGCTGCTCTGAACTCCGCGTTAAGGCTTCTTGCGATATGATAGCCCACAGGCACGCCTCCATTAGGTATGGCTGCTACTACATCCGCGAAAATGCCCTTTTCATTAAGAAAACTTGCAAGCCTTCTTCCGGCATCCTCCCTATTCTCAAATACGCCTACTCTCTCCCTGAGAAACGAGTTATCGATTAGCATTCCTCATTCTCGCAGTTTAAAAATGAACGCGGGTTTATTAAGTTAAGGTACGCCGACAAGTTTACTTCCGATAAAACCTAGTCAGCTATTTGAAATTAACAGGCTTTAAACAAAATACTAGCTAGTAGTAGAAATGATGCTAAAATAGTAGGCTCTCCACCTCGACTACTTCGCCTTTTTCAGCCGACCTTAGCGCAGCTTCAAGTATTGCTTGAAGCCATATCATTTCCTCAGGCTTCGTTAGAGGATCTTCGTCCTTAGCTATGATTTTGACAAAATGCTTCAACTCGTCTACGAGCGGTTGGTTAGCCTGATATTGCAGTTTCATATTCACGCGAACTCCCGCTCTTTCGGTGAAGACTGTGGCTGTCTTGTGCTCTAAGCCCCCTTTATCTCCCAGAACAATGACGTCTAAGACGTCTTCGGGCACGAAGGCTGCCCAACTCACCTCAAGGTAAACTACAGCTCCGCTTTGCATCTTTATGTAGACCGTTGCGAAGTCATCTACATCAAATATTCCTCCTGGAACAGGCTTTCCCCATCCACCTAAACCTCTGCCGTAAGGGCCGAACTTAGCGAAAGTTGATGCCCAAACTTCCTTGGCCTTAAAATCCCCCATTAGCCACAGTGCTAGATCAAGGGCGTGCACGCCGATATCGTACAGCGCTCCTGCACCTGCATCCTTCTTCCTAGTGAACCAGCTCCCCATTCCTGGAATCCCACTACGTCTCAGAAATAATGCCCTAGAGTAGTAGGCCTCCCCGAGCACGCCCTCTTCAACGAGCTTTTTGAGAGCCTGACTTTGACTCATGAATCGGAAGCCTAGCCCTATGAGAAGCCCTCTCCCGTACTTCTTGCTAGCGTTATACATCTCTTGTACTTCCTTTGCTGTAATAGCTGGAGGCTTCTCGCAGAGAACGTGCTTTCCAGACCTCAGCGCCTCTATAGTCATTATCGAGTGCCACCTATTTGGAGTAGCGACTATTACTCCATCTATATCCTCCTCTGCCAGCAGGTCTCTGTAATCCTTGTAGAGACGCTCCACTCCAAATTCCTCTCGCACACGCTTGAGTTCTTCCTCGTCTATGTCGCAAGCCGCTACAACTTCGGCGCTTTCAATCTTCTTAAGGTTGGCTATGTGAATTTTACCTATTGACCCACATCCGATAACTCCGATCTTTACTCGTTGCATATGAGTCTCCGCTAGAATGAATGGGTATCAATATTTAAGCATTAAAATGTGACTTGAAATCTACAGAACACCATACTTCCCCAATACTCTTTCAAGCTCTTCAATGGGTATAGCATAACCCTTGTGATAGTCCCTCCCAACGATCGTTATCGCCTTAAGTAAAGAGTTCACTATGGCCTCTTCCGTAGCTTCAACAACTGCCTTAAAGAGGGGAGAAAGCGCTACGTCAGGAATAGTTTTGAAGTTGACTTCCGCTCTGCCAGCATAATGAGATATCCTGTTTTTAGTTGAAAACGCCACTACTATGTCACCACTACCATGTGAGGAAAAGCCTCCAACTCTAGCTACTCCATGCGTCGCCCTTTTCGCGAGTCTCTTTAATTGCCGCGCCGTAAGGGGGGCATCCGTAGCTATTACGATCACTATAGATCCGCCCTCACAATTGTGCTCCCTGCAATAATCCCTAAGCTCCAGGCCTACAGGGGCACCCCTAATCACTAAGTCTTCCCTCCTTCCAAAGTTCGAAAGCACCAGTACGCCCACAGTATATCCGCCAAGCTTTCCTGAAAGCCTACGTGAAGACGTCCCTATGCCTCCCTTAAACTCGAAGGATATCATTCCAGTTCCAGCCCCCACAGCCCCCTCCTCGACCGCAGTACCTGCCGATCTAATGGCCTGGAATACGTGTTGATGTTTAACATGCCTCCCCCTAATGTCGTTCAGCCAGCCATCATTACACTCGAGCACCACTGGATTTACCGTTCCTGTAGTCACCCCTATATCCTCGTTCAATTCAAGCATGTACTCGATTAGAGCATCTGCAACAATACCCACATTGAGGGTATTTGTTAAGGCTATCGGTGTTTCGATCGTACCTAGCTCCTCCACTTGTACGAGACCTATGGGTTTGGCGAAACCATTGATAACAAAACATGCTCCAATTACCTTCTCCTTAAATAAATTCCCGCCGTGAGGCAGAATTACAGTGACGCCTGTGCGAACTGGCCCTTTTCCAGGGACTAGCTTACCTTCGCCTCTGATCAACGTTACGTGACCGACTCCAACTCCCTCGACATCAGTTATCGAATTTAGTGGGCCCGGGCTCATCTCTCCAATTAATATCCCGAACTCCCTAGCCCTAGGTCTCTCCATGTTCGCGCACCTTCGTTCTCCTAAGCGACATCTGTGATATAAATGAGCACTTGCAGAATTGAACCTAAGAAACTTTGAAGCCCGCTACAGGGAAGGTCTATTTATTCGAAAGGAAGGTTAAGGCATGCTAGGTGACTTATTTAGTATAATATGTAAAAATCATCATACTCTCCCCTATAGGGCTCGTACCTTACGTCTACCCTCTCCACTCTTGCTAGAGGGGGACCGTGCCTGCACCACTCTATTGCCTGTCTAACTTTATCCCCTTCCCCCTCAAAAACTGCCTCCACACTTCCATCTGACATGTTCCTAACATACCCTGTTAATCCTAATCTCTTCGCAACCCTCCTTGTATTAGCCCTGAAGAAAACACCTTGTACGATACCGTAGATTCTAACGTATGCCCTGACGAGCTTTTTATCATTCATCTTGATCACCTACATTTACAACAGCTTAGTATACTTCAAGCCATTAACGTATAAGTTTCTTTAGTTTATTACGATAACTAATTTTAACTCCTCACTCTATAAGTTCTCGGATGATTCTTTGCCTCGGAGAAAGCTCGCCTATCCAAGTAACGCCGATATTAAGGAGGCAATACTAGCAACTTTAAGTAAGAACCCCCTAGTTTCACCGGATGACTTTCCTCGCCTAGTGTTAGCTGAGCTTGAGGCAAGGAAGTTCTATACTGGTCTGGTAACCATTAAGAGGATATGGCGTATCTACGAGAAAATGGTGAGAAAAGGAGAAATATTCGATATACTGCAAGTCGTCATAAAAGATTATGAAGGTCGACATAAGTATCATCAAGGCTCATCTTTTAGGGTGAAGAGGAGATCGGATGGTTGAGCTTTATAAGGTAAACCTCTAATAATGTTTGGGGAAGCACATGAAAATTTCGGTCTATTCTCTCATCTTTAAGGAGTACAGCTTAGAATCTTTCTTCAAGGTAATAGGCAAACTGGGCTATAAAGCCGCTGAGGTAAGGGTTCACGAGGACGGAGTACACCTATCCCCTTACGCTAGTATCGAAGAGGCTGATAGGGTACGGAAGCTAGCAGGGGACTACGGGCTTAAAGTCTGCTGTCTTGCATCATACGCGAAGCTCGGCTACCCGTGGGAGAGAGCTAAGGAGGAGTTGGACAAGATGGTTAAAATCGGGGTTTTAGCAGACCGCGTTAATGCAGGAGTTTTTAGGATAAAGATCGCGGGGTATAACCCAGAGCTGGGCTACGAGAACATTCGAAGGCTCTTTAGAGAACAGGCAGAAGAGCTATTTAAAAGGCTTCAACGGGCGGGTGTGGAATCGATACCAGTTATAGAGCAACATGGTGGCGGGGATTTAGCGCACTCTGCAGGCATACTTAAGGACTTCTTAAGGGGCTTAGATCCTGAAAGGATAGGCGTTCTATTTGATCCCGGGAACGCAGTTCGGGAAGGCTGGCTACCTATAGAGCTTCAAATAGATATGGTGAAAGAGTACATTAAACACGTCCATGTGAAGAACTATAAATGGAACCCCGAGAAACCAGGGGAGGTTATACCATCGCCGCTAAATAATGGTATAGTCGACTGGGTTAAGATAGTGCACTTGCTCAAAAAACTGAACTACCAGGGATATTATTCACTCGAGGACTTCAGACCGATTCCCCCGGAGAGGAGGGCTAAAGAGGCATTAGAGTTCTTCAAAAGAGTTCTCTAGGATGTGAAGGCTCGTTTCCCTCGACCAATGGATGAACTACATGGACTATATCCAAGAGGTACCCGACGTTAAAGGCATGGGTATCTTCAACAAGATTTTTAGAATGCGGAGTGATTTAATAGTAAGGTATTAAAAGTGTCAGTAAAGGAGCTATACTTTCTTGTGGAAAGCACTGTGGATCGCATTGGAAGCTTCAAGATCTACAGCTCAACAGATGTAGTTTTCGAGGGTTTAAAGCTCGTATGCGAGATCTTCGATAGGGCATCCACGTTAGAGGAAGCGGTAAAAGTTACAGCCCTTGCGGTAAAAAGCCTTGTCTCTGCAAGGCCGACATCTGTCATGCTTTTAAACTCGCTCAGGAGAATGCTTAAACGAGTGTCTAGCGAGTTGGACGTGACTGAGGATTTGAAGCCCATTAGAGCCCTAGTTAGGGAGGAGTATAGGCGGCTGAGACAGGAGATAGTGGAGGCTTCTGAGGCGGTCGCTTCAATAGGCTCCAGAAGAATTAGCGATGGCGACGTAATACTAACGAATTCGTACAGTAAGACAGTTCTAGGCGTCTTAAGGAAAGCTAAGGAGAGAGGCGTAAAGTTTCAAGTCTACGTTGTGGAATCAAGACCTGGAGCAGAGGGCCTGCTCACTGCAGCGGAGCTGAATAGAATAGGAGTGCCCATAACCTTATTTGTGGACTCGGCAGTACGCTATTTCATGAAGGACGTTGATAAAGTGTTGGTCTCTGCAGAGGCTATAGCGGCTAATGGTGCTGTCGTTAATAAAGTTGGAACATCGCTTATAGCCCTAGCCGCTCATGAGGCAAGAGTGAGAGTATTTGTTGCGGCATCCACGCTTAAGTTCAGTCCCGAAACAATATTCGGAGAACTTGTAAAAATAACCTTAAGGCCTGCAGAATACTTAGTGAAAGAAGCCGTGGAAAACTTAAGAGACCTCTCGGCATTTGAATTGCCGATATTCGACGTAACTCCACCGGAATACATTGATGCGATAATAACGGAGAAGGGTGTTGTAGCTCCTGAAGCAGTAATACTTCTCGTGAGGGAAATTTACGGCTGGCCTCCAAGGCTTAGGGACATTAACGAGCTTGTTGAGGAGATAGAGAGGAAGGTAGGGTTGAGATGACGCTTAAAGGCCTTCCTCCAGAAATCGTACGAATAGCGAACGATATTAGGGATATGAGAATTAGGGGTGCTGGAAGGATAGCTAGAGCTGCTGCGGAAGCTTTGAAAATAGCCGCTGAAAATTATAGGGGGCCGGAGCGGGCTAGCGAATTCGTAGACTACATGAATAAAGTGGGAGAGTATCTGAAGTCCACTAGACCTACGGCAGTCTCCTTGCCAAACGCTGTAGGCTATGTTCTAACTAGAGTAAATCAAGCTCTCGTTAAAGGTCTCTCCCTAGAGGAGATGAAGAGGATTGCCATCGAATCTGCAGTGAACTTCATCGAGATTTCAATAAGGGCTGTAAAGCTAATAGGGGAAATAGGCGCTAAAATAATTTCAGACGGAGAGACTATTCTGACCCACTGTAATAGTTCAGCCGCAATATCTATACTGAGCCACGCCAAAATGCAGGGCAAGGATCTGGAGGTCTATGCAACTGAGACAAGACCCAAGTTCCAAGGCTACATCACGTTCAAGGCTCTGAGGAACCTGAGTATAAAAGCTAAGATCATACCGGACTCCGCCGTCCGGTACATAATGAAGGAGGTCGATAGAGTTATAGTTGGAGCTGATGCGGTCGCAGCTAACGGTGCAGTTGTTAATAAGATCGGGACTTCATTAATTGCCTTAGCGGCTCACGAGGCGAGAGTGAGAGTGTTCGTGGCTGCTGAAAGCTATAAATTCAGTCCTGCCACAGTTCTTGGTGAACTTGTCGTAATAGAGGAGAGAAGTCCTTTAGAAGTGGTACCAGAGGACTTCGTAAAGTCCTATCCAAATGTGACTATAAGGAACCCCGCTTTTGATGTAACTCCGCCAGAATACATCGACGCAATAATAACGGAGAAGGGGCTTATACCTCCTAAAGCGGCAATTCTAGTCCTAACTGAGGAATATGGCAGGGTCATAGAGGAAGAACTAACCAGGATATCGCCCGAAGAGTTATAGGCAGTAGCTCCCAACCAGCAGTACTATGAACGCTACGAGCGGCACTGTAATATTGTCGTCAAGTGGGGGAAGTTCAAAGTGCTCCACGATGCTTGCTAGAAGCCCTGCTAATGCTCCTAAGGGACCCATGAGAAGATAGCCTAGCGGAACGCAGAATAAAGCCATTGCAATGTTCCCTACCCAGGATTTAGTCCTCCTCTTGTAGAGAGTATTTCTTACAATGCCCGTTACTGCATCGCCGAAGGCCATAAAGGACACGGGTACAACGCCGAACCAGGGGTTATCGAAGATCACCCAGGCTAAACCAATTACGATGCCCCACATTAAGCAGAAGTGTACTTCGTATATGTTGTCCTCTGTTTGGAACCAGGTCATTAGCTTACCTTGCTTATGTGGAATGTACGTGAAGAACGCTAAGATAAATGCCAATATCACGGGGAGCAGTGGTGAGCTGAATAAAAAGGGTACGCATACAGCAACAAGCCCTCCAGCTAGAATATGAATTAGCTTACGAGTATAGTACACTGCCACGTTCGTCGGATTCTTAGCGACCATGATCTCGTAAAAGCGCTTCGATACGAAACGAACTACTATTAGAACCCATATGAAAAATACCAGTGCGCAGGCGCCTTCAATTATTAGCTTATCGTAAGTGGGAATGAGCTGGGCCACTATAGAGCTCACCATTAGGTATTACAGCTTGAAGTAAATAATTTTTGTTTATGCTATAAATGCATTTTATTAATGCAATTTAAACAATTTTTTCAATAAGAGAATTGACGCTTTCCTGCGAAACTTCTATTACCTTAATTATCGCTTCAGGAGGAACATAATCCACTAAAAACACGTTGGGAGTAGCCTTACAGATTCTATATCTCAGGCCACGTAATTTTGGACATCGACCACTGAGATTACGTGACTGCCCTTTTCTCCTCTTCTCCAAAATATGGCCAGGGAGGAAACGGTTTCCTCCTAACGGGCCTCTCCATCAATAGCTAACTTCCCGTGTCTCATCGGTGCTCGCCCATGGTATGCTAGGTGTTTATAGCATATTAGAGTTTGTGCCTAATGCGTGGAAGAGGCAACGAAGACCTAGCGAACGCAGGATCGTCAACAAGAAATTAAATTCAGATATTTCTCGTAGCAGTTTCTGAAAAAGCTCAAGTGATCTCTATGACCTTTCCCTCCTCGGAAGCCCTATATAGAGCATCTAATATTTTCATTACTACTACGCCATCCTCAGGCGTGGGCGATATGTCCCTATAGCCCTTCCCTATAGCCTCAATAAAGTGCTTCAGCTTCAAGTGTCCTGCCTCCGCTTCCTTAATTTCAGGCTTTATTGTGGTATAGACATCGCCTATTTTCTTAACTATTTCTACTTGAGGATATATGCTTGCGCCAGCCAGAGTGCCGTAAATGTTTATGCCATGCTCATTGTGCCAGTTCTGCGCCCATGAAGCTTCGACTACCATCGACATGCCATTCTCAAAGAGGACAAGCCCTATGTAAGTGTCCTCCACGTCAAAGTTTGTAAAACGCCTCCCAATGTAGTCATACTGTTTCCCGAAAGCTAAAATTGGCTTGGGTCTTCCCGTAAGCCAGTACGTTAGATCGATTAGATGCACCCCACAGTCTATCAGTACTCCTCCACCTGCAAGGCTCCTGGTGCGGAACCATCCGTCGGCTCCTAGCGGTATGCCGAATTGGCGCAAATAGTGAATGCGCGCCCTATAAATGTGACCGAAGAAACCTTCTTGTACAAGCTTTCGGATGTACCTCGACTTTTCCATGAAGCGCCATTGAAACCCATACATTAAAATGCGGTTATTCTCTTTAGCAGCTCTTGCCATTTCCTCGGCCTCGACAGCATTCATTGCTGGAGGTTTCTCACACATGACATGCTTCCCTGAGTTAAGTGCCCCCACGGTAATTTCCTTATGGAATTTAACGGGTGTGCATACGGCTACAGCGTCGATTCCATCTTTCTTAACCACCTTACGCCAATCAGAGTAATATTCAGGCACGCCATACTCCTTAGCTACCTCTCTAGCCCTCTTCTCATCGACGTCGACCACTGCTATCACATTCGCCTCAGGCATTTGTTTAAAAGCCTTTATGTAAGCCCGCCCCATGCCGCCTGCTCCTATAATGGCCAGATTTACAGTCATTAGAGTCGTCCCTTCGACTCTTCAATTACACCATATATATAATCTTTAGCATCACTAGCTCTGGAGGCTTGAGGTGCGACTTAGTCGCACTTGCGTAAATTGAAACTCTTTCCGAAAAGTATTAAATCCCTTAGATGATTAATTAGCTGAAAAGGAGGTTACTAGAATGTTGTTAGGATTTCTCACAGGAGGTCAAATAGGCTCCCTCGAGGAGACGCTAAAGTGGGCTAAGGAAAATGGCTTTCAATCAATATCTATAACGTTGCCTCTAAGTTAAAAGTTCCTGGACTTGGACGAAATTATAAGGAGCCCTAAAGTAGTAAAGGATCTCGTAGATAAATACGGCATTATAATATCCGCCCTAGGATTTTACGGTAATCCAATACATAATGACCCAAGTGAGCGCAAGAAACATAAGGAGCACTTTCTCAAGGTTTTGGAAGCAACTTATAAGCTTGAGCTACCAGTAATGACAGGCTGGGTAGGTAAGTATCAGGGAAGCATTGAGGACAATATTAGGGAGATAGAAAAGGAGTGGCCTGAGATAATTAAGAAGGCAGAGAATTATGGCGTAAAAATAGCTATAGAGAACTGTCCCGGAAACATAATGTATCGGCCAGACATATGGGAGAAAGTTTTCGAATTGCTTGGCTCAAAGTATATAGGGCTCGAGTTTGATCCCAGCCACCTAATATGCCAGTTCATAGATGCGAACTCAGTAGCCAATAGATTCGGTGACAGGATATATCACATACACGCTAAAGATGCAGAAATAGACTGGGAGAAAGTAAGTCAGCTAGGCATAACTGCTACTAGATGGTGTCCGCACAGGCTTCCCGGATTCGGCGATTTCGACTGGGCAAAGTTCTTTACCATATTGAAGAAGCACGGTTACGACTACGCTGTCAGCATCGAGCACGAAGATCCCTACTTTAAGGACTATAAAGAAGGCTTGCTGCTCGCGAAGAAGTTCCTACAACAGTTCTTCCCCTGAAGCCCAGTAACGACTTGTGCCTAAAATCCTTGTTTATTTTAAGCTTATTTTTTACCACGCCTGTCGATACACCTCGCTCAAGCCGAGTTTTTCTATCGTTTCCTGTAAGGGTACTCCTCTATCATCCCACCCTCGTAGCTTATAGTAGTGCGTAATGCAGTACTGAAGGTCCTCCAGGTTGATTTTGGCTCCTTTTGAAGGTCCAGAGGGTATAGCCTCCTCTAACCACCTTGGAGGAAGGAGCTCCTGGTCGCTAGTCAATTTTTCCCTTATATTGAACATGCGAACCGCTGTTTCAACCCTCTCAGCAATAGCTGTCAAGTCCCTTTCCGCTACATCCTCCCATCCTGTGACATACTTTAACATTTCAACAACTTCTGAAGCGCCCACATTCAAATGAGGACATATTACGAGTGAGTTTGAAATATTTAGTCTGTTCACCTCGTCTATAACGGCCTCTACTACACATTGCTCTTGAGGAGTTTCTTTGAAATGAAAATCGAGACAGCTGTAGACCACGTCCGTTACCGCATATCCTAGGGCATACTTCGCCCTCCCCCTAGGGTCTATACAAGAAGACTCAAGCCCTCCCACGTGAACTGCATACTTCAAGCTATTCTTTCCAACTATTTTTGCCGCCTTAACTAACCCTTCTGCTAGCACGGCTCCAAACCCCCTTCTTTCGGATAAGAAGTTCAGGAGCTTGTAGAAGACCTTGCAATCACCATATCTCAGTTCTAGCTCTCCCGTGAACTCCCTGCTTAGCAGGCCTCTCTCGTAAACCTCAGTGGCCCAGCCAATGATGTTTCCTGCGGATATCGCGTCTACACCATATTTCTCCGCTAGGAATAGGAGCTTCAAGAGATCTTCAGCCTGGAATAGCTCCAGGTTCAGGCCCAACATAGCCACTGCTTCCGGATGTAGCTTCACTTCCATGCCGTTTACTCGAGCAAAGCGAAAACACTCTACTGGGCATTCATCGCAACCCTTCCTGAAGGCGCTTAGCTTGCAAAGGTCACGAATAAGTCCTTCAGCGCCTTGATGATGAGTTAGCTGAAAGTTCTTTACTGAAGTTGCACCAATCCTGTTTAGATCTACTACTCTTTCAAGACCCCCTATCTTCCTGATATCATCCTTCCGGTGAGTCAGAAATTTATAGTATTTTATTATTAATGTATTCTTTACGCGTTCAGGATAGGCTACCCTAATAGGCTTTGTACCGTAAATGGCTACGCCCTTCAGCTTCTTGGCCCCATAAACTGCTCCAATGCCGCCTCTACCAGCAGTAAAGTAAAGATCGTTCTTGATAGAGGCGAACCTAACCAGAAGCTCCCCTGCCGGGCCTATAACGCTTATGGCAGCTTCTTTTCGAGTTTCTTGGAGAAGCTTCTTGGAACATGAATAAGTATCCTTACCCCATAAGTGAATCGCCTTCCTGAACTCCACTTCTCCATCATCGATCCATAAATACACTGGAGTCTCGGACCTGCCTTTGATCAGTATTGCATCAAAACCCGACCTCTTGATCATCTGGGGAAACTTACCCCCACTACGGCTCCATGCAAATGATCCTGTTAGAGGAGACTTCGATGCCACGATCAACTGATTGCTGAAGGGCAGGACGCCAGTCAGCGGTCCAGTTGACAGCACTATAACGTTGTCTGGATCGAGAGCATCCAGTTTTAGAGGAAGATATTTCAGTAAAAGGTAGATGGCTAACCCCTTTCCACCCAGGAACTTCCTAAGCGTATCTTCCTTAAGCGAGATCGTGGAGATCTTTTCATGCGTTAAGTCTATGCTTAGAACCTTGCCAGTATAGCCGTACAATTTCAACACAGCCGCTATCTAAAGAATTAAACTTGTTATTATTGTTTTACCATAGAGTTCCAATGCGTTTGCCCATCAAGGTGGCCGGGCAGCTAACTGTTCAAGCTTAAGTGTAGCTGTATGAATTCCTCTAAGGCGGAACAAAGAGACTGTATATTTTCAAGGGGGACATCGGGATACACGTCAGCAACGAGCATTAGTCCACCCTTCCTAGATCCCAGCGATAGTATAACTCTCCTTATATGCTCTCTTATGTCCTCCGGCCTGCTGAAGGGCAACAGGTACTGCCTGTCGATATCCAGATCGATGCACACCCTCCCCTTACACTTGGCCCCTATATTCTCCAGCCCGTTAACCCTATCCTGAATGTTAAGTATCGTTACTCCAGCTTCGATCAACTGATCCACGACCTCCATTACGTGACCATCTGTGTGAAGCCTTACGTGCACGCCCTTCTCCCGGACGAGACCGAAGATCCTCTTATAGGAGGGATAGATGTACTTCCGGAACATGGTTGGGCTTATGGGCATTCTATCCTGTGTACCGAGATCGTCGCCGAAGCCTACAAGATCCACGTCAAGCTTTAAGATCCTTTTAACGAGCTCAACGTTGTACTCAGTCAGAATATCTATGAGCTTCCAAATTCGAGAATCCTCTCTCACAAAGTCCTTCAAGAGGTTCGCAAAACCCCTAAGGTAGTACAATCTCTGGAAGAAGAAGCCATGAGGTAGGCCTACTGCAACTAAATCGCCCCTTTCCTTAGCCCTCCTCACTTCCTCCTCAATTAAATCCCAGCTTACCATTTGTCTCCCTTCCCTCGGTAGCCCTGCATCAGGGTCGGGAACCCTCAATTTTTCAAGCATGTCCCAGTCCTCAAGGGGGTGTTTAACAACTTGACCCTGCATTCCATCAATACAGAAATGCCAGACGCATCCCCACTCATCCACGAAAACGTTGCCTTTACGCCTAACACCGAAATCATCGAACTTCACGCTACCCCTTTTAAAGCCCGGAAATATTTTGGAGTGGCTTAAAACTATGTTCTCCAAACGCTCCCTATATTTACTCCAAGTAGCCATTGAAAAGCCTACTCTGCAGGGAATCCACCAAGGATTCTTAAACTCTGCAGCTCTAAGGAAGTTCTCCCTACGCTTACGTGGATCTAACCAGGGTTCAGAAACCATTCTCCCGACCGCATGAATGAAATCTAGC
>QMSC01000005.1 GCA_003649515.1 Thermoprotei archaeon
CACTATCTTCTTAGCCTTACTTTCTAGGTCCTCTCCGCTACCGTAAAGGGTTATTGTAAGCGGGACGCCTAATTCCTTCTTAAATCTGGTTGCATGGGACTTTATATAGGCTTCCGGAAAGAGCCTATTTACCTTCTTAATTATAGAGGCTATTAGGGACTCGTCGTTGCAGTCGGTTGAGACTTTAAACGTCTTAGATAGGAATGCTCCTGAAAGCTTCACAATGATTTTCTCCAGGTGTTGCTCAAATATCGCTTCTAATTCCTTTGGTACTCCAGGCAAACACACCACGATTTTATCGTCAACTTTCAAGAGGATTCCGGGAGCTGCTCCCACGGGATTCGGTAGCAGTTGTGATCCTTCAGGAACATACGCCATCTTCCTCCTTTCAGGAAGGAGACTGGGCGTTTTCAAAATACCTTCTGCATGCAAGCGTCTGTACCTTTCTTCTATCATTCTTAAAGCTTCAGGATTTAGGACGAGCTTGCGATTAAATGCCTTAGAAACCGCCTCCAGCGTCATATCATCTTCCGTGGGACCTAGACCGCCACTAGTTATGACCATATCGGCTCCTCTGTTAAAGGCATCGTGTATTGCGCTCACTATTTCATCGATGTCATCTCTAACGGTCACGATTCTCGTGACATAGCATCCTAGGGAGGTTAGCTTTCTGGCGAGCCAGGCGGCGTTAGTGTTTACAATTAATCCAATGATAAGCTCAGTACCTATTGTAAGTATCTCCACCTTGAGGGGCATGGGCTTCACCTCATTGGAAGTCTGATCTCTTCTGACTTGAATAGATCCCTTATCCGTTTATCTCCTTCTACTTCCTTAATATACCTTGCAACGCGTTCTGGAACTAGGTTCTCCCATTCACCCTCCTCGGCTATAACCTTTCTGACATGTTTTCCAGAAAATTCCTCTGCTCTAACCCACGGTATGGGCTCTACTTGATAGCCATGTTTTCTAAAAAGCATTTTCACGAGCTCGTTGTTTGTAAAGACCGCGTCGAAGGAAGGCGTTAAGCTCTCAACATGTGTAACCCACTCATAATTGTTAGGTACATTTTCTATCGGTATTACATAGACCTTTGACCATAAGTCTTCTAGGGCGAGCCTGATCATTTCTATTCTCTCACCAGCTGTAAATGGATTATCTTTTAGGTAGTTAAACTGTGCAGCCGTGACTCCTATAACAACTTCTTGAGATCGGGAGAGAATGTACTTCACTGCTTGAAGGTGACCTAGGTGAAAGGGTTGAAACCTGCCGGGATAGAAAGCTCTCCTGTACATGTCTCAGTACCAGATTTAGTTATGTCAGGCTCCTATGAATACTTTTACTTAAAAGCTATCATAAAGAAAATTAGACAAATTAATGTTCATCGTATACTACTGCTCGTAAATTTTAATGACCTTCACGTTCCTCGAAACGATCTCGAAATATGCTTTCCTTAAGTCAAGGCCCTTAACGCTTACTCCGTCTCCGCTCTCAAGATCCTCCAAGACATAATCCTTATCCTCCTCTATTTCCACAGATTTTAGATCGAGTTCTTCTAAGACCGAGGTCTTAAGAAAACGTAGAAACCATATTTCTTTGACAGCTCTAGAAATCCCTTCAGATCCCTTTGAGGACTACTCTTTCCTTCGAAACCATAGACTCGTCTCTCGAGCTCGTGATAGTTCCATGGAACATAGGTTGTAATCAGAGGTAATCCCATCTTCTTTATGACCTTTAGAACAGATTCCCAGTTTTCCCTTAACACGCGCCAGTAATGGAATTCTCCTGAGAGAAGCGGACGATCTTTCCGTTAATAACTAAACCTTTAGACGTTATTTTTACCTGCATGTTTATCGAAATGCTTTAACCCTAACAAGTTTACCCATTTTTCGTAAAATGATTTCTCTTCCGACTCCAAACCTTTTAGCTTGAAATAAAACTGCGACAAATTATCGTTCATTGTATAGGTTTCTATTGATGCTTTCTCTTCTCCCTTATGACTTTAAGCAATCTCCAAGGCCTGATTTCCTTGTCTATCTCGCTATCTCTTAACCAAAGGAACTCTATCAATTCCCTAGCCTCTAGTACGTGCTCTACGTGCTGCTCTATATCGTTCCCCTGGATTTCACAGATTATGGGACCCATGAATCCGACGTCCCTCATTTTAGAGATAACTTTCCTGAAGTCAACTGCGTTGTTCATCCACACTGGTTGGTGATCCATGTAGCCGCCCCAGTAATGGTTCACTCCGTGGAAGTGAAACTCTATAGTTCTATCCTTCCATAGCTCAATAAGCTCTACAGGGTCGTATCCTCCCATTATAACATGGCCTATGTCTATGTTCACGCCGAACTCGCTTGGTTTAAAGTGTTCGAAAAGTCTTTTTAATCTCCTCACACTACCCGTTTCATACCCTACCTTCATCCCATGGGATTTAGCGTAATCGACAGCTTTCCTGGCGAAAAGTATCTCGTACTCTAGGATTTCATCATCACTTCTAATAAAGCCAGAAGTCTGCCGTCCTGGATGGAATGTTACTATTTCTACGTCAAGTTTCCTAGCGAGTTCTAAACACTCCATGTATTGCCTGATCGACTCTTCTCGAATACCTATGTTACAGCTAGCTATATTCAGGTCCAGATGGGGGCTGTGAATAGTCACTAAATCGAACATCGATAGCAGGTCTTCAAGTTTCTTAATGTCTTTATTGCTCATTTCTCTAACCCATACGCCTACATTAGGAATGTTGTAAGGCCAGCCGATCTGTGCCTGATACTTGACTGGAACTAGTTCGAAGGTCCTTATACCCGCCTTAACCACTATACTAATTGCTTGTTCAAGAGTTTCGTTATACGTTAGAGGCATAAAATGGGTCGAGACGCCTATATACCTACCGATATCGTTCATGGTATCGCCAGTCTTAGTATCAGGCGTACACAAAAATAAGCTTGCCACACTGGAGCTTCTTTATCAACTGTACGAGTAAAGAGTGTGGAATCTCAATTGAGTGTGAAAGGAAATCTTCGGTCCTTAGTCGGAAGTCTTGATAACCACTTCCGGTAATAGTATATCGTCCAGATTTATGTTCAGTACGCGGAATATCTTTTCGCGTAGGGGTCTCTTACTTCGTACGAGGTAGCATATGCTGCAGAACATAACGGATGCTGCTTTTTTATCGTTTTCGAAGAGCTTTTTAGCAACCATCTTGCTTACTTCAACAACCTCAGGATCGCTTACTAGTATGCTGTAAAGTTTCGCTCCTCGTTTAGATCTTGAGTAGTAGCTTATTGTTGCCTGTGTAGTACCAAGCTTTTTAGCAACCTCGATTTGTGAAAGCCCGTACTCAAGCGTTAAGGCTCTGGCAATGAGGTTTCTTACTGCTGGGAGAATGTACTTCGAGTATACTTCGCAAAAGGTCCTTATGGAGGGTCACCTCCAGTACTAATAATTAAAGGTCGTACGGGGCTTTAAATATTCCCTGAACTCTTCAATGTATTTAAATGCATCATCCGGGAATATCAGGATGTAGGTTCCAGGACCGTACTTATCCCTTATTTTCTTAAACGCCTGATAGACGGCTCCAGAACTTAAGCCTATGAGGATTCCTTCAAGCCTGGCTATTTCTATGGCCCCCTCTATAGCTTCTCTACTTCTCACGTCAACTACCTCATCTATCTTCACGTGGGCTATCCACTTGGGGCGCGTTTCGATCCTCTTAATGCCAGGTATTTTGTTTCCTGGAGAGGGCTCTACGCCGACGACCTTTACGTCATAAAATGTTTCCTTAAACCGAGCTGCTAAGGCGGCTATGTGACCCGAGGTTCCTACGCCAGCGATGATGCACTTAGGCTTCTTTCCTAGGACTTCTAGCTGCTTTAAGAGCTCTAGCGAAGTGTAATTGTAATGCGCTTCGAAATTGGCGTCATTTTCGAACTGGTTCAAGTTTAAAGCCTTATCCTCCGCGGCTTTCTTCTTCACGTATTCTATGAAGGTTCTGTCTATGACTTCAAATTCCGTACGCACAACCTCTGCTCCCAGAACCTTTAAGAGAATTTCAGTGGTCTCCGGGGTTCCCTTAGGGATGAATGCCCTAAACTTCTTACCGTAGATGTTGGATAGAGCTACCAGCGCTATGCCGACGTTACCTGAAGTAGCTTCATATAACTTGTCGAAATGCAATCCTTTCTCTAAAGCTTTTCTGAACATGTTCCAAATGGCCCTATCCTTTATGCTATGGCTAAATGGGTTGTAAAATTCAAGCTTAGCCCAGACCTCATGGGTCTCATCCGAAACCTTGCTTAATTTCAGCAATGGGGTTGGCCAGTTCTCAGTAAGTAGTGATTCGGGGTCCTCGAACACTCTATACCTCCTTTTTAGCTTATCCTCTATAGCTTCCTGCAATGTCTCCAATATATAACACCGTTATATAACACTGTTATAGTAACGAAATACAATCTCCTTAATAAACATTCCGGTGGCGTTTGGGAAGTTTCTTAGACGGAGGATAGAGGGACTTGGTGAATACTGAGTAAGGTTCCTACCTTAGAGGGCTTTGCATGAGCGACTTAATAAACAATATAAGCTGCTTGCACATAAAAGATCGTGAACCATTTAATTGGTCACATTACGTGGATTTAATGCTGGTGCTTTATCTTGAGTAGGGCAGAAAGTTGGTTGAAACAAGCTGAGAAGGATCTTAAACATGCAGAGTTTTCTCTCAAAATAGGAGAATATGAATGGGCTTGTTTTGCAGCTCACCAGGCGGTATGGAAGGCTCTAAAAGCGTTTCTATTATCATGCGGCGCGGACGTTAGAAGCAATAGTATTACGGTTCTCTTAAAGGAAGTTTCGAGGCGAATAAAGGTGCCACAAGAGTTTTCAGATGTAGCCCTTATTCTTGACTCGTATTACATGCTCTTTCGATATCCCGACATAGTTCCGGAAGCATTTCCATCAGCAGCTGATGCGCAAAAAGACGCTAGGAACGCGTTGATGGGCGCTAAGAGAATCATTGACTTCATTAGGGGTGTAATTAGGGAGTAATCGGCTACTAAATGCAGGTGATTCGAGTATATGAGGTAGGGTTATGAAGGCTGATCCGAGTACCTAAATGAGCAAACAGCCTAGGAGGGCTTTAGAAAAGATTTTTGTAGTACTCTAAAGTCTATTAAAATATGTTAAGGACAGGGCTTAGGCGCATAGATGGTGAGGTTTTTTACATAGAAAAGCTCCATAAGGGCGTTTATACCTTAACGAAAGTGAATCGTATTTACTGTCGAAGGAAGAGCCAATACCAGCTCATAGAAATATTCGACTCAGAGGGCTATGGAGTTAGTTTATACTTGGACGGGACAACCCAAATAAGCAGTGCAGACGAATTCATATACCATGAATCGTTTGTTCACCCAGTAATGTTATCTCATCCAAATCCCCGTGAGGTCCTAATAATTGGTGGAGGGGACGGCGGGGTGTTGAGGGAGGTTCTAAAACACTCCTGTGTAGAGAGGGTTGACATGGTAGAAATAGATGCCGAGGTTATAGAGTCTGTAAGAAAGTTTTTTGGCCCCTCATTCTCAAAGGTTTTTGAAGATCCCAAGGCTAGGATCATCATCGATGACGGAGCGAGTTTTCTGCGCAGTTCCACCAAAAAATACGATGTTATTTTCGCTGACGTTACTGATGAAATAGGTCCTGCCGCCACTTTTTATAAAATGGAGATCTTTCGCGCCATGAAAGAAAGGCTTAAAGAGGAAGGCATAGTGTGCTTACAGTCTCTGGGAATTGTCGAGCATGTAGGAGCTCAAAGCAGACTTAAGAGGGCTTTAAAAGATCTCTTCAAGAATGTGGGCGTGTATGTAGTGTACGTTCCCTCATTCACTGGCTTGTGGTCCTTTACCTATGCGTCTGACAGCTGTAACCCTGCTGCCATGTCTGAAGAGGAGCTTAGGAAGAGGATCAGCAAGAGGGGTTTAGATCTAAAATTCTATAACCCTGAGGTGCATGATCTACTGTTTAAGTCAGCCTATTATATTAAAGTGTTAGAGGAGGTCTTTTGGTGATGGTAAACATTAAACTTAGACTTTCAAGATGTAAGGCTAAAGCTTGAGGTGCCCCCATGGACCTGGTGTCGAGGATCTATGAGTATATCTTGGAGGCCGACAGAGTTCTCGATAAAGTCGTTTACAGAACGCCCATTGATAAATCCCGTACTCTTTCTAGGATCACTGGAGGCGAAGTATACTTAAAGCTCGAAAATCTTCAGCGAACAGGAGCCTTTAAGGTTCGCGGAGCCTACTACATGTTATGGCGACTAATGAGGGAAAGGGGTAAAATTAGTGCATGCGTAGCTGCTTCCTCTGGAAATCACGCTCAAGGAGTTGCTCTAGCTGCTACGGAACTGGGCATTCGATCAATTATAGTCATGCCCGAGACAACGCCGTACATAAAGATTAGAGCTACGAAGAGTTATGGTGCAGAGGTAGTTCTTCACGGAAGGACTTACGATGAAGCCTATAGTAAGGCGCTAGAAATCTGTGAGAAACTTGAAGCGGAATTTGTTCACCCGTTTAACGATGAGAGAGTGATTGCAGGACAGGGAACAATAGGCCTTGAGATGCTTAGATCTTTAAAGGATATTGATGTCGTCATAGTTCCTGTAGGTGGAGGAGGACTTATATCGGGCATTGCCACAGCTATCAAAAAGCTCTCGCCCAGAACGAAGATCATCGGCGTACAGCCTGAAGGAGCTCCAGCAATGACTTTGTCATTTAAACGGGGTAGGCTCACAGAAGTCCCCTACGTGGATACTATAGCCGATGGAGTAGCCGTGAAGAAGCCGGGAGATCTTACCTTTAAAATAATCAGCGAACTAGTCGACGATATGGTTCTTGTAAGCGACGACGAAATAGTGCGTGCCATTTTCTTTCTGCTTGAGAGGAGCAAATGCGTCGCTGAACCGGCGGGAGCTCTGGGCGTAGCAGCGCTACTTGGAGGGAGAATTGATGTGAGGGACAAGAGGACAGTGGTACTAATTAGCGGAGGGAACATGGATATGCTACTTCTAGCTAGAGTTATAGAAAGAGCACTTGTGCTTGAGAAAAGGGAGATAAGAATCCAGGGAATATTACCCGACAGACCTGGTATGCTTAAAACGGTGCTTGAGGTACTAGCACAGGTAAGGGCTAACGTAGTGTCCATAGAGCATGATCGAATAGATCCCTCGCTAAAACCTGGCACTGCGAAGGTAACCATAATCTTTGAGCTGCCCAGCGAAGACATGCTAGAGGGAATTCTTAAGCGGTTGAGGGAAAAAGGTCTCGTATTTAGGGCGATCTGAAAATAGAGAGATTTATTTAGCCTATTTCAGTGAAGAATACCCGGTGGCCAAAATGGCTAAAAAGGTGGTGTTTACAGAAAAGGCTCCTAAACCTATAGGTCCGTACTCTCAAGCCATAAAGGTAGGCCCGTTTCTCTTCGGCTCAGGACAAATAGCCTTAGATCCGGAGACGGGCGAGGTAGTTAAAGGAGGTATAAGAGAGCAAACAAGAAGAGTTTTGGAGAACATTAAGGCCGTACTTGAAGAGGCGGGTTTCTCTCTCAACGATGTAGTAAAGGTCACCGTATTCATCAAGGATCTAAGCCTCTTTAATGAGTTTAACGAAGAATACGGCAAGTATTTCGGTGACAAACCGCCTGCAAGGACGACTGTTGAAGTGGCTCAATTACCTAAGGGAGTGCTCCTGGAGGTAGACTTTATAGCCTATAAAGAATGAAGGAGAATTAAAAAACTATTTAGAGTGAGCTTTAGACGGCAATATAAGTGTTTTTACAGCCGCACTTTTTCTTAAGAACTCCCGTTTTTAAAAGCCTATTAAAGGATAACTTATAGTACGCTTCCCCTACATCAATCCCGTACCACGACTTAAACTCCTTCACTAGCTCTTCAAACGTCCACTCTACCTTACCTTCCTTTTTCTTCTCAGAAACTATTTTCTCAAAGAAGTTTGTGGTGTCTTCGGCGCGGGTCCAGGGGTATTGATACCAGATCCACTCCTTAACTTCATCCACGAAGTAGTCGGGCTTTATCTTCGCTACAGGGGATATCCACTGCATTGCAGCAACCCTAATTTCTTGGGGCTTCCAATGATTCTCAATATACTCCTTCGCTACTATGATCGAGTCTCCGGTATCAACTATATCGTCGACGAGTAATACTCTTTTTTCTGAGAGATCGATAGTGTATGGGTATTTTACATGAGCCTTAGCGGTAATTTCCGCAGCTTTGCCCCAGTGAAGGATCTGTATGCTAATTAAATCGTGTATGTCAAGGAAGTCGCACAGAAGCCTTGCTGGAACGTATCCCCCACGGGCTATTGCTACAATTATATCAGGTCTCCATCCTGATCCCTCAATCACTTCTGCTAGTTTCCGACACCATTCAACAACTTCCTCCCAGGCAACTAGCTTAGTGTTTACCTTTGGCATATTTTCACCGATTAAAGTAGGGTTACCATAGTGAAAAATTTTATTTTAAGAAACGAGCTTCAAAAGCTTCTTTCGTAGCGCAATGATCTTCTCTAATGGAAGTCTTTCATGAAATCCTCTGCCAGGATAGGGACTATGTGTCGTTGCGAGGATCAAGTGTCTACCTTTAAGGAGGTTTACGAGTTTCATGGGAATTTTAACGAACTCTTCCACTTCCACTAGCCTGTTAAATACGAGATCGACGGGAACTCCTGTAAAGAAGACTATTTCTCTTCCCACCATTAATCTCGCTTCTGCCACCTTCTCCACCCACTTTTCGGCTGCCTTAACCGTAGATTTGGGGCATAGATCAAGCGGGTGGAGGCCATCATAGACTTCCGAAAGTAGTGTGATGAGTTTCTCCCTAGTTAAGTCCCCATCACAGTGAAGTATGGCATATTTACACCTCTTCTTTATAGCTTCAACGAACTTTCGGTGCCATTCAATGTACTTTTCGCGGATGAAGTTAGTAGGATATAATGGTCCTGTATAGCCAGCCATATCGTCCGCTATTCTTACAGCATCTACGTAGTCGATCTCAGCGCCAGCCTTAATGGTTTCCAAAATGTAATTGCATATCTTGTCGTAGATTTTCACTGCAAGTTGTCTCTTCAGCTTTAAACATACCGCAAAACCATAGCTGTGTGCTATCTGACCAACTTTCAACAGGCTTTCTGAAGGCTTGGGGGCGAAAAACGATTCCGCCGTTTCTGTAGGACCAAGTATTTTAAAGATGATGAACCTTTCCCTAGCATACTTCCTTGCTTTTTCCTCAAAGCTTTCAATTGACTTTGAAACGAAGTCGGAGAGTTCAGGCCATTGGTACTCCCCTGTCGAGACTCTCTCGATCCAGAATCTTAGCCTCTCCCCCGGTTTTCTTGCATAAGGCCCTCCTTTCCTATAAAACTCCCTCCATTCGCTGTATTTCGCGCCCACGCCTACTATATCTCCTAAAGCGTACTCCTCATCCTTATTATCCGACTCTATGTGAAGGGGAATTCTAGTGCTGGAGCCCTCTTCGAACACCTCATAAACTACTCTTCTGCTAGAGGTCAAACAAGTCCCTGAATATTATAACGTGTAAACAATTTAATAGTATAGATATAGTGTATCAATGTACTACTTCTCTTTAATTTTTACAGCTGTTAAGCAGAGAGTATTATTAATTACACTTTGCATAACGGGGAAATTAATTAAGCCATAATATTTTATGTAAAACGACATGCTATGGGCTCGATTTACTTCACTTACCTAATAGGCGGAGAAGCTGGCATGGGTGTTGCAGCTTCTGGTAGAATGCTTGCCAAGACTTTTACGAGAGGGGGCTATTACGTCTTCGGCATGATAGACTATCCGTCGCTAATAAGAGGGGGACATAACTTCTACCATGCTACAGTAAGCGATGAGAGAATATGGTCTCTTCACTATAACGTGGACCTTATTATAGCTTTGAATAAAGACACCTTAGATAGACATCTCTCGAAGCTGAAGAAGAAGGGATCTATTATCGTGGACAGCGACATCAAGTACGATAAAAGTGCTTTGGAAAGGCAAGGAGCTAGAGTTTTCGAAATTCCGCTCACGGGGATTGTAAAGGAGCTGGGAGCACTAACAGTAGTGAGGAATAGCGTAGCGCTGGGAGCATCAATGGCACTGATAGACTTCGATCTAGAGGTGCTGTTAAGCGTAATAAGAAAGGAGCTGGGGAAGAGGAAGGAAATAGCTGAGATCAACGTGGAGGCCGCTAAGAGGGGTTATAGTTTCGTCGTTGAGCAATATGGTAAGGGAGTGCAGTGCACTATTCGACCTCGAAGCGACAATGGGCACTTAGTCATTACCGGTAATGAGGCCGTAGCGCTAGGAGGGTTGCGCGCGGGGATGAAGACGTACTTCGCTTACCCTATGACTCCGGCATCTCCAGTATTACACTTCCTAGCTAATGTCCAATTCGACTTCGACGTAGTAGTAGTCCAGCCCGAGAACGAAATAGCGGTGATTAACATGGCTATAGGCGCTTGGTATGCAGGTTCTCGCTCAATGGTCGCCACATCTGGCGGAGGCTTTGCACTTATGACGGAGGCTATTGGACAGGCAGCCATGACTGAGATTCCAGTTGTTGTCGTATTGGCGCAGAGATCTGGACCAAGTACGGGAATGCCCACCTATACCGCTCAAGGGGACCTACGCTTTGCGCTACATGCCTCACAAGGAGAGTTTCCCCGTTTCGTAATAGCTCCAGGTGATGCTGAAGAAGCATTTTATCTAACAGTAAGAGCATTTAATCTAGCCGAAAAATTCCAGGTGCCGGTTATAATCCTGACGGATAAGCATTTAGCTGAAAGCCACTTAACGGTTCCAGCATTTGACTTAAAGAAGGCTAAGGTCGAAAGGGGGAAGATCATAGTTGGGAAGTACGAGGGCTCTGAGGAGTACAGACGCTATAAGATAACTGATGATGGGATCTCCCCCATGGCTTTTCCCGGCACCTTAAACGCAATAGTTAAAGTGAACAGTTCTGAGCACAACGAGTACGGGTTCGCTACAGCTGATGCTAAAAATGCTGAGATAATGGCCAAGAAGAGGTTACGTAAACTAGAACTCATGCAGGAGGAGGTGGAAAACTGCGAGGAATCTGTTAAGGTATATGGCGATGAGCGTAGCCCAATAGCGATAATTGGCTGGGGATCTACTAAGGGAGCCATATTAGAGGCTCTTAAGATTCTTGAGGCTAAGGGAGTAAACGTAAAGTTCGTACAGGTAGTCTTCTTATCCCCCTTCCCAACCAGGAGGCTTCAAACTATCTTAAAGGACGTAAGGGAACTGTTACTGGTGGAGAATAACGTAACAGGTCAGCTGGGTAGCTTGCTCCGTGAACACCTACTTAGAGCGCCGGACGAGTATCTCCTGAAGTTTAATGGTCGCCCCTTCTATCCTCATGAAGTAGTATCAAAAGTTCTGGAGGTGGTCAAATGACTATCACATTAGCTCAATTAAACACGAAGGCCACTATCACTTGGTGTCCTGGCTGTGGGAACTTCAGTATACTTACGGCATTTAAGAGGGCTTTAGTAGAGTTGCAGATCCCGCGAGAAAAAGTAGTCGTTATTACGGGCATAGGTTGTCACGGAAAGTTCGGCGACTATGTAAATGTTAATAGCTTCCACACAATTCATGGAAGGGTCCTGCCCATTGCTACTGGAATAAAGCTAGCTAATAAGGAGCTAATAGTTGTGGGCTTCTCAGGCGATGGTGATGCCTACGCCATTGGTCTAAGTCACATACCACACGCTGCGCGAAGGAATATTGATGTAAAATACGTCGTACATAACAACATGATCTTCGGCTTAACTACTGGTCAAGTCACCCCTACAACACCTAAGGGCGTGAAGACTAGATCCACACCTTACGGTAATCCTGAGGAGCCCCTTAACCCGCTTGCGCTAGCGCTAGTATCAGGAGCTACATTTGTTGCTAGGGGGTTTGCAGGGGATGTGGCTCATTTAACGTGGCTCTTCAAGGAGGCCATAAAACACAAGGGCTTTGCCTTCATAGATGTGCTCCAACCATGCTATACTTTCTATAACACGTATGAGTACTTCCGAAGAAGGGTATATAAGCTTGAGGATGTGGGACATGACATCACGGACTTTGAGGAAGCTCTGAAAAAGGCCTACGAATGGAACGATAAGATACCCATAGGAATATTCTATAAGGTTCGTAAACCTACTTTCGAAGAAACGTTACCACAGCTTAAGGGAGAGCCGCTTGCCCTCAGGGACATAAGTGACGTTAACATTGAAAAAGCATACGTTTTCCTGAGATAAATTGTTATAAACTCGTTCCTCTAATTAAGCCAGGATTTTAATGAATCTGGGCAACTTGTATGAGGAGCTCCTAAGTAAGCTAGCTAAAAGAACTCCTAGCTCGAGAATGCTCTATGAAAGGGCTAGAAAGGTTCTGCCGATGGGTGTAACATATCATATACGCTTCATGGAGCCCTATCCATTTTACGTTAAATATGCGAAGGGAGCAAATATCTGGGATGTGGATGGAAATATCTACGATGACTACTGGATAGGGCATGGTGCGCTCATCCTCGGACATGCACCAAAGCCTGTAATTGATGCCGTTAGAGAGCAGTTAGACAAGGGAAGTCATTATGGCTTTGCACACGAGCTTGAAATAAAGCTGGCAGAGCTTATAGTCAAGCATGTTCCAAACGTGGAAAGCGTGCGTTTTACGAACAGTGGAACTGAAGCGAACATGTACGCTATTAGATTGGCGAGAGCCTATACGGGTAGGAAAAGGATCGTAAAGATCGAGGGAGGATGGCATGGAGGTTACGATTCCCTTCATACAGGAGTTAAGCCGCCCTTTAAGGGTCCGGAGTCCGCGGGGCTCCCTGAAGAGTCGATAAAGTACACGGTCAGTGTACCGTTTAACGATTTAGAAGCCATGGAGAGAGCCATTAAGGGCGGCGATGTTGCAGCTGTGGTCATGGAGCCTGTGTTAGGCGCTGGAGGATCGATTCCGGCAAGAAGGGAGTATTTAAAGGGGGTTAGGGAGCTTTGCGACGGGTTTGGAACCTTATTAATATTCGACGAGGTTATAACGGGCTTTAGGCTAGCTCTAGGAGGAGGGCAGGAGTACTACGGTGTTGATGCTGACATAGTAGTGATGGGCAAGATTATTGGAGGAGGCTTTCCAATAGGGGCCTTCGGCTCAAGATATGAGATAATGGAGTTGCTGGACTATAAGAAGTGTACAGAGAAAACTAGGAGAAGTTTTCATGGAGGAACTTTTACGGGTAATCCGGTATCAATGGTTGCAGGAATCGCCACAATTAAGGTGCTGGAAAGGGAAGGTGTATACGAGAGGCTCAACGCCATGGGAGAGTACATGATCAAAGGGTTAAGGAGGATAGCTTCCCACTTAACTAATCCAGTGTATATAACTGGTTCGGGCTCAATAATAGGCGTGCACTTCACTAAGAGAGAGCCTATAAACGCATGTATCTCGCTCATAGAAAGGTGGAGCGACGAAGTTTATAGGGTGCTCCATAAGTACATGTTGTTGAGGAATATCGTTTACATAGGTGAGAATATGGCACACTTCATGCTTTCTACAGGGCACACGAAAGAGATGATAGATAGATTTCTGGCAGCTTTTGAGGACTTCATAAAATTGATCGGAAAGGAGCTTAAAAGTGGAGGATCTTAGAGAAGTCTTAGGACCTCTGTGCCTGCGCGGTTAACTTCATCGATCTGCCCTCTCGAGCTTCTTCATCGGTCACTGGTACTAAATACATTAAAATACCTTATATTTGTTAGTATAGCTTAGAGACGAGGGAAAAATAATGGGTTCGAAAAAGGAATGGTTTGAGGAGGAATATTGGAAAAAGGTTTTTACGGCCACTCCGGATGAAATCGACCCCGACGAGTATGTTATAGCAACTTACTACGTCAAGCCTAGAGGTAGTATGAGCATTGAAGGCGCGGCAATGAACATTGCTGCTGAGCAATCCATAGGTACTTGGACCAAGGTAGTAACAATGACGGATAAGGTTCTCGGTCTTGCCGCTAAGGTCTTCAAGATGGATCTATTGGATGGTGCAGGTGTCGTCAAGGTAGCTTTTCCGCTAGACCTCTTTGACCTTAGTGCCGGAATTGCCCATTTCCTCTCCGTCGTTGCAGGCAATCTTTTCGGTTTGGGAGCACTAGAGGGTGTTAGATTACTTGACTTCGAAATGCCCAAAGACTATATCAGAATGTTCAAGGGACCTAAGTTTGGAATTGAAGGTGTTAGAAAAATTGTGGGAACCTACGATAACCCTCGCCCCCACCTGGGTACAATAATAAAGCCGAAGGTCGGCTTAAATCCCAAAGAGACGGCACAGGTGGCTTATGAGGCTGCAGCGGGGGGCGTAGATTTCATTAAGGACGATGAGACGCTAACAAGCCAGAAGTTTAACCCCATTGAGGATCGAGTTTCAAGGGTCATGGAAGCTCTTGATAGGGCGAAGCAGGAGACAGGTAGAACGGTTCTCTACGCAGTTGATGTAACGGCCGATTTAAATCAGTTATGGAAGAATGTCGAAACGGTTCTCGATAATGGTGCTAACTGTATAATGGTCGATGTCCTCTGCGTAGGCTTTCCCGCGTTAAGAGAGCTGGCAGAAGATCCCTCTATTAAAGTACCCATTCATGTCCATCGAACAATGCATGCTGCCATGACAAGAAGTGCTGAGCATGGAATACACATGCTTGTACTAGCTAGGCTCGTTAGACTAGCTGGCGGAGATCAACTTCATACGGGTACAGCTAAAGGGAAAATGGAGAAACCTGGTAAGGGTGCTTTAAAGGTCTTGGAAAAGTTTTCTGGAGTGAAGGGAATCAGGCATATCAACGATTTTCTCAGAGGTGAATGGCATGGTCTAAAGAGTGTGATGCCCGTGGCCTCTGGTGGAGTCCATCCAGCGCTTGTGCCAGCAAACCTCGACCTCCTGGGTTCTCCTGACCTCCAGATAAATGCTGGTGGAGGAATTCATGGGCATCCTAGGGGAACGAGAGCTGGAGCGAAAGCCATGAGACAGGCAATAGAGGCTTACATGAAGAAGATTCCTCTTGAAGAGTACGCTAAACAGTGCCCAGAGCTGAGGGAAGCCTTAGAGCATTGGGGTTATAAGTTCCTTAAAGAGTCCTGATGCTAGAAGAGATCCGCTATCCTCTCAATCAGGCTTTCATACCTACCTGCAAGCTCGTCATAGACAGGTTTATTGCGCAGATCAGGTGTAAATTCGGCCTTTATTTTCACTACTTGATGCACGAATTTCGCTATATCTTTCCTTCCTTTAGAGCCCCATGCAGCCAGAATAGCTGATCCCAAAGCTGAGTCGGGCTCTTCTACTATTTTTACAGTCTTACCTGTAGTATCTGCTATAATCTGCATGAGTAGGCTATTTCGAGAAGCACCTCCACTGATCCTTAGGTCATAGAAATCTGTCCCCGTAACATCTTCAACTGCTGTAAGCATGAGCCTCAAGGCAAGGGCACATCCTTCAAGCAGGCTTCTAAAGATGTGTCCGGGTGTCACATTTCTTTCAGATAGACCCATAATGAATCCCTTTAAACTTGGATAGGTGCGTGGGACTCTAACGCCATACCATTCCGTACAAGATATTAATCCCTCGGATCCTGGAGGGACCCTTGATGCCATATTTGTTAACTCATTTATACTTAAATCCAGGAGCTTACCTATGGTGTCTAAGGCTGTCGTTCCAGCGTTTGTAAAACCTCCAGCGAGGTAAGTGTCGTTCACGTAGACCTTATAATAAAATCTTCTGTAGGGGTCCGGTACTAACATGTCTACGACTGCGTGTACCGTTAGGGAGGTGCCTATAGTAACGCTTGCCTGACCTGGATAGAGAGCACCTGAGGTTATATCACCGGCACTTGCATCGGTTACTCCGTTTATAACTGGTATGTTACTTGGTATGCCTAATTCCTTTGAAGCCTTTTCCTCGACATGACCTATAACGCTTCCAATAGGGTATACTTTAGGCATTATATCGACTGGTATTTCTACGTCCTTGTATGCTTCTTCGAGGTATCCTAATTTTGTCAGTAAAGCATGAGACTTACCGGCAACATTAGGCGATGTAGCGATAGAATCCGTAAGCTTGTATACAATATAATCGCTTTCGTGAAGGATCTTGAAGATCTTCCTGAAGTTCTCAAAGTATTTCTTAAGCCACATAAGCTTTGGAAGAACCAGCTGAGGCGTTATGGGTAGATATTTTTCGAAATCTCTTGCAGCCTTGCTCTTTTCTCTGAGCTCGTTAGCTTCCTTGACAGCTCTACTGTCATTATACATTATAAGCGGGTAGAGTTCCTTTCCTTTCTTATCTATGGGCACTATTGTCCCGCTAGTGGCATCAACGCACAGAGCTACGACTTGGTTAGCATACTTCATGGACTTAATAGTTCCCTTAATTCTCTTCCATAGCCCCTTAGGGTCTCTTTCCACAAAGTTCTCTCTCGGCTGTTTCACTAGGTCATAAATGGGCGTAACCTTCTTTTCTAAAACACATCCGTCGGATGACAGGATCACCGCCTTAATGTTTTTGGTGCCGATATCTAATCCCAGATAAAGCTCGGTCTCAACCAACCTCTCACTCCCCTTTAATGTTCTAAAATAATTACGTCATATTCTTTTAATAAGGGTAATTTTATGACCGTTAAATCGCGCTTATGCTGAAGGACTAGTCGCTTATCGAGTATCAGGCTTTTGGCACGATCAAATTCCCCTTTTAGCTCGATAACTAGGTCTCTTAAGGGCACTATGTTTAGAAGGGGTCTCAATAGGTCTGAAGTGAAGTTAATCAAGTGAATTTCAGTGATGTCCTCCTTCTTTCTTAGCTGAACTTCAAGACTCGTTGCAGGAGATCTAACATTAATGCTTCTTTTGAAGCCTAATGTCCGAAGAAGCTTTCCAAATAAATGAATATAGCTTGCGAACTTAAAGTTAAAGAATGTCTCAAAGAAGTTTCCCGTTAGGTATATTGCTGAGCCCTTGCCGAACTTATTCAAAACGGCGGAGGGATTGTTTGACATTATTATTGGCTGATAGAAGCCGCCAGTATTATATGACATGTAGCCAAGGGGCTTACCTGTAGTGAGCTCAACTTTAATTACTTGGGTATAACAGGGGTAGTATTCTCCAGTGATGGACATGTAGTTTTCGTAATCACCGTAGTACTCTCCTCCAATGTACCTCACGCCAAATATCTCCTCTAAGCCGAAATTCTCCCTCTTCTGAAGTACTTCATAAAGGCTAGTTTCAAAGTCCGCTACTACCATACCTCCCTTTCCCACGAAGTCCACTATACCCTCTATCTCATCTGAGGTTAGGCAGGCAACGTTAGGGAGTATCAGAAGCTTTGTTCGATCTAGTTGTTCAGGGCTGATGACCACATGAAACGGTAACTGATTTCTCAATAGGAGTTCGTAGGCTCCTTGGAAGCTCTTGAGTATGTTCCGCTTAACCCTTATGATCCTACCCGTAAAGTCGCTCGTGGGGATCTCTCCCCCATATGTATTGGCAGAGAGCTGAGACCAATACAGGGCTATTTCTGAGGCATCCACAGTTCCGCTGAAGTAATACTCTTTGCCTGTAGTCCAGCTATTAATCTCCTTTATAGCGTGAAGGTACTCCTCTTTCTTATAAGTTATTCCAATCCAGTAATTCGCCCCGTTCGCTAACACCTGTGCACAACGGTTCTTAAGCTCAGCTGGTGGAAGAACTTCGCGGTTCCAAGGGCTGTGCTTGTTAGCTACAAACACGACTCTTAACTTATTAGGTGCTTGTGCTTCTAGAACCTTTGCAGTCATTCCAGGCTTAAAGATGGGCGTTTCAAATAGGTTGTAGTACTCAAATCCACCCTCTGCACCCACAATATCCTGATATTCAGCGAGTTTGACGTTATCCCTACCTGTAGCCCAATTCGGTCTCACAGTTTCACCGTTGAGGTACACAAGTATCCTGGGATTAATTCCCTTGACCAGACTGTAGACTCCTTTCATGTAGTCGGCCATAGAGTCGCTTTGGAACTCTGCAAACTTCAAGTGCAATTCACTCTCAATCACACCTTTTCTTGGAGGATCCATACCGTATCTTTTCCGGAAAAGCTCCTTGCAGTACTTACAATAACATCCACGTGGGTGGAAGACAGGACCATCGAGGAATATTCCATCGGGGTTTAGAAGCGCTATTTTCCGTATAATGCCGTAAGAGTAATTCCTCCAAGAGGGGCTATTAACGCATGGCATGAGTCCCTTACCGTAAACGTCGTCTATGATTTTTCCATCGTAGTCTACCTGAAACCAG
>QMSC01000006.1 GCA_003649515.1 Thermoprotei archaeon
TCTTACTTAGAGGAGTCTTAATAGCCTTCCTCCTCTCTAAATTAAATCTTCGAAAGGATTTTCGAGTACTTCTCCATCCTCATTAACTTTCCCTCAGGCTGTATAAGCCATGTCATCCAGCATAGCTCTATAGGCCTGTATCCACAGGCTAAGGCTAGTTCCTCAGTCCTTTTAATGAACTCTATGTCGTCATTCACGGGCTTATAACCAGCCTTCTTAAGGATCTCGTTTATCACTCTCTTAACTATTTTATCAGGCATCACAGTATCTACTCCACCCATCATTCTAAGATACTGGAAAGTCACTAGGCCGACTCCTTTAATCCTTCCAATAGGATCATCTCTCCAATCTTCAAGCTTAGCACTCTTCGCCCAAGTCCTTAGAGCAGTCTTATCATCTTCGCTTACCGTAGATAAGTAAGAGGCTATCTCCTTAGCAATCTTCCAAGACCTCCTATTCCTCCAAACTTTCCTCAACTCATCCATGTCAGCTTTAGCGAGATCCTTGAGGCTCCTTATCCTCTCAGTCTCAACAAATTTTCTACTAAACTCCTCGACTTTAGGAACTACTGCCGTGAAATAGTTTAAGCCTATCGAGGTGAAGGCTGCATCAACAATCATTAAAACTACGCTTCCACCCCACCTCTCAGTCCTAAGGCATCTATCACAGTGCTCCTTAAGCCCGGAGACCTTCTGCATGTAGCTATCAACTATTCTCTTTAATCGAGACATCTTAGTCATCTCCTTTTATTCAAGTTCGACTTTCTTATATGAGTGATATGTTTTGCCCTTAAGCAAACACATAGGTTTACACTATGGAAAATTTATAAGGTTAGCCAATTATTAAATTAGTAGGCGTATCCTATGGTGAAGAATTATAAAGGACTGACAGCTAAAATAATCAAATTGCTAGAAGAAGACCCTGGACAGCCTGTCAAGGATTTAGCTAGGAAGCTGGGTGTGAATAGGACTTATCTAGCTGGATACTTAAAGGCCCTAGAAGACCAAGGTTATGTTAAGTCGAAGAGAATTGGGCCTGCTAGGGTTTACTTCAATGTAGAACAAGTTGGAGAGGGTGCTGGAAAATGAGAAACGAAGCTGAAACCCGTGCAGAACTTGTCGATCCCAAGCTCAGGGAGAGTGGTTGGACTGACAAAATGATAGTTCGTGAAAGGTACATTACTAAAGGCATGATAATAAACGAAAGTGGTGATAGATTACCACCAAGAAAGCCGGATTACATACTCTATTATCCTGATAAAAGTGGTGTACCCCTAGCTGTGATAGAAGCAGAGCCTGAAAGTAAATCCCATTTGGCGGGGATGCAACAAGCCAAAGAATATATGAAAATGTTAGGTGTCCCTTTCGCATATTCTACTAATGGTCACAAGATTGAAGAATATGATGATTTTCATAAGATACAAAGAACAATAGATAGATTTCCTTCACCTGAGGAGTTGTGGAGAAGGTACGTAGAATGTAAAGAGTTGAGACAAATTCCAGAATCAAGAATAGAGGATCCTTTACTCTATCCCTATTATCCCTTTCCCGATAAACCAATAAGGTATTATCAAGAAGTAGCTGTCAAAAACGCGATAGAAGCCATTCTAAAAGGACAAAAGAGAATTCTTCTCACAATGGCTACTGGAAGCGGAAAAACTTATGTCGCATTTCAAATAGCGTGGAAATTGTACAAGACCAGGAAGATCAGGAGAATCCTTTACCTTGTTGATAGAATATTCTTGAGAAGGCAAGCTCACGACGCTTTCTATCCATTTGGAAATGCAAGGGAAGAATTAGTTGGAGCTGAACGTATTCCTAAGCATAAAGACATCTACTTCGCCACTTATCAAACACTCTATACAGAAAAGGATGGGAAGAGGGTTTACGAGCACTTTGACCCAGATTTCTTCGACATGGTAATAATCGATGAGTGTCATAGATCTGGATGGAGAAGATGGCATGACATTTTAAGGTACTTTTCCAACGCTATTCATTTAGGATTAACTGCCACTCCAAAGAGAGATGATAACATCGATACTTATGCTTACTTTGGAAAGCCAGTCTATGATTACCCAATGCGCCAAGGTATTGAGGATGGGTTCTTAGCTCCCTGCGAAATAATAAGGGTATTCACTAACATAGATAAAGCTGGAGTACTCTCCATAACTGAGGTTAAAAGCCAAGGAGCAAAAATCGAGGTTCCTCCAGGAGTCGAGCTAAAAGAATGTTATACTGTCGAGGAGTTTGAAAGAGAAATCACACTTCCAGATAGAACCAAGAGAATATGCGAACACCTAGCAAGAATATTAGAGAGTACAGGGCCCAAAGGTAAAACAGCGATATTCTGCGTCACTCAAACTCATGCTGCAGAGGTTGCCAAGGAGTTAAACAACAGGTTTGGTCCTATTTTCAAGGTTAGCAATTATGCTGTGAGAGTAGTTACTGATGAACCTTATGCACACGAAGTTCTGAAAGAATTTAGGGATTCGGAAAAGGAATTCCCAGTAGTCACAACAACTGTAGACCTGCTAAGTACAGGCGTTGACATACCACCCGTCAGGAACATAGTCTTTTTGAAACACATAAATTCGAAGGTTGTATTCCATCAGATCATAGGAAGAGGTACCAGGATAGACGAAAATTCTAGAAAGTACATGTTCAGGATAATCGACTACACTAATGCAACTAGGCTCTTTGATGAATGGGACTTACCGGGTACAGGAAAACGTCCCGAGGGTCCATCAGACTGGTACTTATCATGTAAAGTTATCGATGCTGAAACAGGGCAGGCCATTCCAAACGTCTCAGTTGTTGTTATAGTAACACCAAGCAAACCCATTCATACAAGAACTGATGATAACGGATCTTTGCTACTTAAGGACATGCCAAGGGGTAGTGTTAAGATAGACATAGCAGCAAGCGGTTACAAAAGAAAAGAAACTACAGTGCCCACGTTCCCAGACCCTGACAGGTCAGTGGTTATTAGTTTAGAAAGAGAAATTAAGGAAAGAAAAGAGCTTGTCAGAGCAGAGAATGTGACTGTATACATAGCCGAAGAGGGAATAGTGAAAGTTAATGCTCTTGGAAACGAGCTACGTGAGGCTGAATACATCGAATATTGCAGGAACGGCTTGATAAAGAGGATTACAACGCTTGATGACTTGAAGAGAATTTGGAGAGATAGAAATAAGAGAAGGAAATTCAAAGAGGAGTTGAAGAATATGGGAATTGATTTAGGCGTGCTATCAAAGTTGCTTAAGAGACCTGATGTTGACGAGTTTGACTTAATAGCTCATCTGCTCTTCAAAGCTCCCATAATTAGTAGAGATGAAAGGGCACGAGCTTTGCTAGATATGAAGAGAGAATTCCTGGAAAAATATGGTCCTCAGGCAAGGGAGGTTATTATGGAATTAGTTGATAGATATAGAATGGCGGGAGTCGATGAAGTAACCGATCCTATGGTATTCAGAACTCCACCATTCGATAAATGGGGTTATCTTAAAGGTGTTATTGAACTCTTTGGAGGGATAGATGCCTTGAAAGAAGCTATTAATGAGATTGAACAGGGCCTCTACCCTGAGTTTGGAGGTGGTGTGATATGAGAAGAAAAGAGTTAGCGAACAAAATTGAGCAAATCTGCGAAATCATGAGAAGAGATGGGCTAACGATTCTTGGCTACATGGAGCAACTATCATGGCTCATTTTCCTAAAGATTTTCGAGGACTTGGAGAAAGAATTTAAGTTGGAAGCTGAGTTCCAAGGAAGAACTTATGAGCCAATCATAGACCCTGAATACAGTTGGTCTAGTTGGGCAAGGAAGGATATGAGAGCTGAGGATCTTAAAGATTTCATAGAAACAAAGTTATTCCCATATCTAAGGTCTCTGCATGGAACTAGAGAAAGAGATTTGATAGCAAATATCTTCAAAGAAATAAGGCAAAGGATGAGAGATCCATTTAATTTGAAAGAAGTAATCATGATGCTGAATGACATAGACTTCACTAATCCAGAAGACTCTCATATACTTTCTCAGCTATACGAAGAACTCTTAATGATGATGGGTAGAGAGGGAGGAGCAGCAGGTGAATACTACACACCGAGACCCATAGTTAGGTTAATGGTGAAAATCGTAAACCCAAGAATAGGAGAGACCGTTTTTGATCCACTGTGTGGTTCTTGTGGATTTTTAGTGGAATCGTTTAAATGGATGAAGAAGCAAAGAAAGCTAACAACCAAAGAGTATAGGTTCTTGGTAGAAAAGACATTTTATGGACAGGAATTGAAGGCACTACCATACCTGATAGGAATAATGAATTGTATCCTACATGGACTATTACTACCTAACATAGTTAGGAAGGATACTTTTGAAGAGGACGTTGTGGCCATCCCAGAGCAAAGATTTGACGTAATTTTAACCAATCCTCCGTTTGGAGGAAAAGTTCCTAAACATCTTCAAGATAATTTTCCTGTCAGAACAAGCTCAACAGAGCTTGCAGCATTACAATACTGTATGAGGAAGCTTAAGCCGGGTGGAAGATGCGGTATTGTTTTGCCAGAAGGGGTTTTGTTTAGAGGAGGAGCTTATAAAAGAGTTAAAATGGAGTTACTAAGAAACTTTAACGTCCATACGATAATAAGTCTCCCACCTGGAACCTTTGCTCACATCGCTCCAAAAGGAGGTTTAGGACCAAAAGCTAACTTAGTATTCTTCGATAAAGGTGGTCCAACCAGAGAAATATGGTATTATGAAGTTCAGGGAAAGTTCACGAAAGCAAATCCTATTAGAGATGAGGATTTAATTGATTGCTACGAAAAGTGGAAGAATAGAGAGGTTTCAGAGAATTCGTGGATAGTTTCAATAGAAGAGATAAAAGAAAGAGACTATGACCTAACTGCTAGAAATCCTCATAAGAAGGAAGAAGAAGTTTACCTTGAGCCAGAAGAACTCATAGAAAGTGTTCTCGAAAAGGAGGCACAGATATTGAAAATACTTAATGAACTTCGTGATATTCTAGGTGAATGACATGGTGAAGAAAAGTCTAACGTTGGACATTTTCTTCGAAAAGGGGGCAGAAGTTGAAAAACCTATTCAAAAAAGAGAGTTTCAAAAACCATACAAATTGCCTAGAGGTTGGAAATGGGTTAAATTAGGGAGCATTGCTAGAATTTCCGCTGGAGGGACTCCCAAAAGGTCTATTAAGGAATATTGGAATGGAAATATCCCTTGGGTCAAAATATCAGACATACCTGAACACGGATTAGTTTTAGATACAGAAGAAAAAATAACGGAGGAAGGTCTAAAGAATTCTAGTGCTAAGATTTTTCCGAAAGGGACGATTCTCTTTTCTATCTTCGCCACGATTGCTAAGGTGGGTATATTAGGGATAGATGCTGCTACTAATCAAGCAATAGCAGGAATTCAAATTAAAAATACACAAATTGTTGACCGGAAATACTTGTTTTACTGTTTAAAGAATTTTGGACTTACTTTAGCAAAGATTGGGAGAGGCATGGCTCAAAGGAATATTAACCAAACAATCTTAAGGAATCTTGAGATACCCCTTCCACCTCTTGAAGAGCAAAAACGTATTGTTGCACGCATAGAAGAGCTCGTGTCTAGAGTCGAGGAAGCCAGAAGACTTAGAAAGTTAGCTAGGGAAGAGACTGAAAAGATAATGCAAGCTGCTTTACACAAAGTCTTCAGCAGAGCTGAGGAGAAAGGATGGAAATGGGTAAAATTAAGAGATGTGCTAAAAGAAGATCGTCAGACTATAAATCCACAAAACTATCCTGATAGGGAGTTTTTCCTAATTACTATGGATTGTATAGAAAGTGACACTGGAAGACTCTTAAAAATTGTCAAGTGTCGTGGTAAAGAGATTGGAAGTACAAAATATGTATTCAACACAAAACATATTCTTTATGGTAAACTTAGACCGTACTTAAACAAAGTTTACGTACCTGATAGAGAAGGTATTTGTACCACCGAATTTATTCCCTTTGCTGTAGTTAACGCTCTCCGAGAGTACGTCGCATTCTATTTGAGAAGGAAAGAAGTTGTAAATTTCGCAATGAGACATATAACTGGAACAAGACAACCACGAGTTATTATTGATGAGTTCTTAGAGTACCCTATCCCTCTTCCAACTCTTGAAGAGCAAAAGCATATCGTAGCACATCTTGACAAAGTGAGTAAAACAATTGAATCTCTTAGGAAACTTCAGCAAATTACAGACAAGGAACTGGAAAAACTAGTTCCTGCAATTCTTGATAAAGCGTTTAAGGGTGAATTATAGAAATGTCGAAGAAACTTGAAAAAGTGAAAGAGCGGGTTCTAAAAACTGGCTATCCATTAGAGCTGGAAGTAATAGATGAGCTTAAATCTCACGGTTGGGAAGTTATGGCATCAACAAACTACTTTGATGAAGATGAAGGTAAATGGCGGGAGCTCGATGTTAAGGCATATAGAAAGATAGAGTTTGGAGAAGTGGAATGTGCTCCAGAATGGTCTTATGCGCTTGATCTTACTCTCGTAATTCAGTGCAAGAAGAGTGAGAAGTTCGCTTGGGTATTCTTCCCTGCAGAGGGCAAAGATGATTTATGGATAAGATACATAGATTTTCTGAAAGTAGCTCGTACCCAAAGCCTTGCTGCGAGAGATCCAAGCTCCACTAGAAGACATCGCATCCTAGGCATAGGCAAGAGTATTCTAATGGAGCCACCTCTGTTAAACGAAGAAATTGCTAGGCAAATAAAGTGGTTGGGTGAGATTGCCCCCTTTGGGTTCAAAGATTTTAAATCATTCGCAAACAAGGAGATTGCTACTATTGGAACAGTTGTACCTTTAGGTGGTAAAGGCAAAGCGCCTAATGAATTGTTCGAAGCCGCAGCTACAGCCACTAAAGCGACGGTTTATGAATTAGAGCTTATTTCGGATTATCATCACGCTGCTATTTCTCTGTTTCAAGCTCAGGAAAAAGAAGGCTTTAAGCCACGTCTCAGCATCAACATCGTTTTGCCAGTAATAGTTTTCGATGGAACCCTATGTATGTGGAGAGGAAAAGACAAAGAGCTTGAAGAAGTAAACCACGTTGTCTATGCTTTCAATTATAGATCCCTTTGTTATTTTGGGGAGTACACGATAAACGTCCTAACGAAGGATCAGTTCCCGATTTTTCTGGAAGAACTGGAAAAAGATCAAGAAAGTTTATGTCTAAGATTTAAGGAGAAAACGCATGAATTAGATGAGCAGGTTAGGCTATTCTTAACAGGCAAATTCCTATGAGTTATTCCAGTTTAACCGCTCAATTTTGCAAAATAGATTTTTATTGAAGTAGCTTGTTAATATCGTAACATTGGTCAAAAGTTGCTATTAGCTCTTTAGATGTGTGCTTGGATCTATCTTTTTCACACACTCTATAAACTAGTTTCCCTGTGTATTCTTTAACAGCTTTTACGATATTTACAAAATCCCTATCTCCTGCCACTAGGAGGGCTACATCATAATGGTTCAGATAGGCCTTAGTTATCATATCTATGGCTACCAAAGCATCGACTCCTTTCTGTCTATAGCGTTCATCAATTTTTATCAAATCACCGAGCTTTATTTCGAATTGATCTAACCGTGATCGTAGTTTATCGAAGTATTCTTTTTGTTCCTTATACTTTTCTGGCTCTTTCTCCGCTAAGACGATAGCATCGTAATACAACGTTCCTACCAAGTCTATCTCCTTAAGAGCTTTTATTTTCGAAATCAGGCGTCGTAAGTACTCAGCGTATCTTTCCACATCTTTCCTCAGATCTCTTCGAATGCCTCCCATTTCCCATAAATCCTTCACTCTTTCTCTAAAGTATGCTCCGTCGATGAATAAGTATGCTCTCTTTTTAGCCGAATTTCTTCGAGAGCTCGTTTTAGAGCCTCGTAAGAAACCATACTCCACCCTATTAACCATTTCTGATTCGCTATTTAAAATCATCTTCATTGAAACTGGAAATTTAGTTCCGAAAAGTTTGAACCTTATTTCAATTAGCTTCTAATTATGAGACTCTTTTCGAGAATTAAAGGACCTGGGATCATTATATTCAAGGATAGAACTGTTCTAACTTCGTTATATTTACTCAAGGACAAAGGGGTTATTGACAGAGAGAAAGAAATTGATGCAATAGCCGATTACATTAAAAGAGTTTTAACTGGCAGATGCTCCAAATTCCTTTCCATCTATGGTTCTTCAGGTTTAGGTAAGACTGCTATAACTCGCTATGCCTTAAGCAAGCTTCTATTCGAAGGAATAGAGCAAGCTTTACCCATTTACATTGATTACATCGATAGGAGGACAAAACATTCAATCCTTACTGAGCTAATGTGTTTCTTTAGAGCTTTCTATTAAGGGAAGGGGAAGAGGATTGAGAGCCATAGAAAAGGCTAATGAGGAGCTAAATATAGACTACCTCCACCTATGGATAGACTACTCTATGAAAACTCCATGGCTAGGTTGTAGCATAGATGCGATCCAAATGACAGTAAGAGAATTGTTAAAAGTATTACCAGAGAGGATTAAAGCTGTCTCACTCATACTCAAAAAGCTTGAAGAAGTATACAGAGCGAACCCCTACTATCAAGTAGATCAGATACTCGGACGAACGGGAATCTACATAGGCCCATGTGCACATCAATGGACCATAGCGGAATGGCGGTAATAGGGTCATTATTAGGCTGAGACTTCCAGCTCTAAACTGAGCTCTTAAGGGATTAAAAACAGACTAGTAGTCAAGGGAGGGGGGCAAGAACGCATTCCTTTATGGGCCGACCGGAACTGGTAAGACAGTGATATGTCGCTACGTGTTCAGGGAGCTCTCCAAGTACACGGGTATGGCTAAGCCTATCTACGTGAACTGCTGGAAGAAATACAACCGCACATTCTATACTTTGCGAGCTCGCAGCCTCGCTCAAGCAGTTCGTCCGCAGGAAGGAGTCCGTTAGGGAACTCCTGCTGAGGTTCGAGGCGGAGCTTAAGGAGGGAAGAATCGTGATAGTCGCACTCGACAAGATCGCCCAGCTCAGGGATCAGAGGATACTCTACGACCCGCTGAGGAACGGCTGCGAGCTTGTGTGCATAGCGAACGACGAGAAAGCGCTCATGAACTTGGATCCTAGGATCAGGTCATTGCTCCAGCTTGAGGAGACAGCTTTTCTGGCCTACAGGGACTGGGAACTCTTCGACATCCTATGGGACAGGGGCAAGCTCGCGTTAATGCCGGATACCATAGAGAGGAGGCAGGTGAGGGTGATAGCATCCTTCAGCAACAGCGACGCTAGGGTGGGGTTGAAGATCATGAGAAGAGCTGCCCTCTTAGCCGAAGACGAAGGGCAAATAGAGAATAGAGGACGAGCACATAAAGCGTACTTGGGAGCAGGTCAGATTCCTGAGGAAGGACAGGTTACTCGAGAAGCTGAACGAGCGCGAGAAGCTCCTCTGCAGACTCATCGAGGACTATGGGGAGATAGCCTCAGGAGAGCTCTACAAGGCCTACCGTTCGCGAGTCGAGTCTCCAGTCACCGAGAGAGCTTACAGAAAGTACACGGAGCACTTGGTCAAGTTCGGGCTGGTGAAGGCCAAGGGAGAGGAGAAATGGAGAACCTACTGTAAAAAAGCAGTGATTATACACATGATTTTAAACGCAAGATTAATAAGAGTCGATTTTCTCCTATTTAACTATGCAGGAGGTTTTCCTCAACCTTTTTCCCGTTGAGGTTAAACCCAAAAAATTGCTCGTCTACGAGATTGTAAAAACGGAGCCAGAAACCCTAAACAGGGAGGTAAGGTTCCGTCTCGCGGCTGTCATAGCCAAGCATATCTCTTCATCGGCCGGTCCCGTGTTCAGCGTGGGCGATCGCATCTACTCTCTTCAGGAAGTGCCTACAGTGCACTGCGAGAAGCTAGATCTCGAGGGGACAGCTGTAGAATTCAGGGTAACTGTTAAGAAATCCGAAGAGGTAGATCTCGAGCGCATTCCAGAAGGCCCTGAAAGACTCGTCAACAGACTCGTTGACTGGTACTATAAAGAGCGTGTTCCGGGTTCCTTCCGTATGGGAAACGTCAATTATAGGGCCGAAAATCTCTTCGCAAGATTTGAGGCTAGACTCTACAGAAGTTTCAGGGTCAACGTAAACGAGGGGATGAGGAGGGCAACCCGGATCTTTGGCGGGCGACGCTATCTCCTTCTTGACCCCGATTATCGTGTTACCTACGAGCGGGATCTCTGGGAGGAGGTCAGGGAGTACATAAAGAGGGTTCTTAATGGCGACGAATACATGCCTGATCAAGGCATAATAAGGGCAATCAACGAGAGATATGGAAGAACCGCCGGCAGACGGGGAATGAGAGTTCAGGGGAAGAACAGGATCGGAGAATATGAGATAATAGAGTTTGACTACACAAAAAACCCTGATACACCGGGTACTGCCGGGGAGATGAGCCAGACGGAATATTTCCTCAAGGTTTACGGGATCAGAATAAAGGACAGGAAGCAGCCGCTTGTAAGGGTGAGGGTTCTGAGCGGCTATTATCGCGGAAAGGAAATGTACCACGTGCCCGAGCTGCTGGTGTTCGACCGTATGCCGCCGCGTCTCAGGGAGAATAAAAAACTCATGAGCGCTCTGACAAACATAACCAAGCCGGAGCCGCGCGGAAGATTCTCGCAGATGCTTGGATTCATTCAGGGCGATCCATTCGGAAGGACGCGCGGCTTTGCCGATGATGATTTCATTAAAAATTTCATAGATGTTTCACGCAATCCCGTATGCGTGCAAGCTCGTGTTCTTCCGGCCATAAGAGTCAGAATGGGGGATGCTGAGTTTTCCGTATCCTCCGATTCAGAATTCCTGAAGAAAATTCAAGGCCAGCGATTCCACAGGATACCGGAGATCAGAACCATAGTTCTTGTTTATAATGCGTCAAGGGAAAAGGAGGTTCTGGAATTCTATTCCATGCTTGCAAAGGTCGCGGGCGATCACGGCATGGAACTGCCTGAGCCTGTAAAGGTTCCGGTGGAAGAGGATTATGCCAGTGCGCTATCGAAGGGCGCGGATGCCGATATAGTACTCACGTTCATATCGCGCGGGAACCACCAGCTCTACGAAAGAATCAAGCAGGATCTGCTGGTTAGATACGGCACCCTCTCGCAGAACATAACCTACGAAAACACGCTGGACGTGATCGACGAATACCGGGCAAGGTGCAATGAACGGGCTATACGTACAGTGCTAACGCTTCTCTCCATGCAGATCTGCGCGAAACTCGGCGGCGCGCCGTGGGCGTTCAGCGAACCCGTATATGAGAGGGATTTTCCCGTAATCGGGCTGGACATTCACTATCGCGGCGACTGGGGCGAGGGCACCGTGGGAGCGTGTGCCGTTTTCGATCCGTATGGTGAGTACCTGTTCTCGGACATTTCCCTAGAGGAGAACGGTTCCGATCTCGAAACTCTGCTCTCTGAAGTGCTGGATAGATACATCCAGCAGTTTGGTGATCCAGCTGGTCTCCTTATACTGAGGGACGGTCTGAACTTTACCCAAGAACAGAGATTTCTTTACGGGCCCAGCGGTGAGCTTGAAGCGATAGAAAGAGTTCTCTCCAATTACGGAATATCCCGTTTCATACTTGTAATGGAGAAGAAGGGTTCACTTCTCAGAATGTATAAAAAGATGGACTCGCTCAAGGTCGAAAATCCGGAGCCCGGAACGGTGGTGATCGGATCGCCATTTGAATCAAACGAGATGCTTATGATCTCTCAGGAAACCTATCAAGGAACAGTTGAACCCGTTATGTACCGTGTCATAAGACCCCAAAATCCTGATATGGATGGAATAGCCACCGCCGTGTACAAGCTGACAAGACACCACTGGAACACCTATAGGTCGCTGAGAATTCCGGCACCGGCCTTCCACGCCGACAGAATAGCCTATCTTGTAAGGCGGATATTGAGGAGGAAACCAAAAACCATGAGGGTGCTGAACAGACCCTTCTATCTGTGAGGCGAGATAATGGAACTCACCGCGGCAAACTTCAGAATTGAGGCCCCGCGTTTTATATTCTCTAGACTAGCCGAGGAGAAGAACGTGGTTATCGACGCACCACCCGGGCTGGGGAAAACAAGAAGCGCGGCTAAGGCCGCAATAAGGCTGGTCAGGGAGATAGGCCAGAGGGTTGTTATCATAGAGCCGACTAAAACGCTGAGATCTCAGGTTGCCAGCTATATAAGGAAGGAGGATCCGGAAATAGAAATTCATGAATCTAAAGCTTGGAGCGACTATTCCTGTCCGATTATCAATGCGCCAGCTGATCCCGCGTTCTGCTCGTACAGGAAGGATATCTGTGAGGAGGAGAGGTTGAGATGCGGCGTTCTGCAGGACATAAAAATGATAGGAAAATCAAAGCTAACCGTTGCAACCTTCGCGAAGCTGCTCATGTCAAAGGGCTCCTTTGCAGGTTATAATACCGTGATTGTTGATGAATCCCACGGTTTCGAAAATGCCGAGACAAGTTTCCTTCAAACCTACGTGATGTTCGACAGGCTAAGGGAGATTGCTGGTGAGGTGGAGGAGGAATATCCTGAGCTGGCGGAGGAGCTGAACCGGCTGGCCGATGGCCTCTTGAGAATGAATCAGATGCTCGGCGATTCGGAACTCCTCACAATGGGCGAGATAGACAGAATTCGTGAGGCCTTTGAGAGCGATGTGCTCAGGAGAGTGTGGCTGGAGTGCGCGCGAGAGGGAAAGTATCCGCGATACAGACGGCTATACAGCGACCTGCAGACGCTTCACTTCCGCATGCAGAACATAGCCGGCAATATATTCTTCTTCTACGAGGGCGCACTTTATGGAAGACCGAAGAACATGGAGGCCGAGATCGCAGGCTTCTTCAAGGACAAAAACGTATGCCTGCTCAGTGCTACGGTGGAGGATCCAGCAAGGCACGCAAGGGAGTGCGGTCTTGACATGAGACGGTTCGATCAGACATGCGGAGTGGTGGTCAAGGATTATCCCGAGGTGAGGAGGAGGAACAGAATGCTCGTGGCGCTGAAGGACGGGCCGGTTCTGAGCAAGGCCGATGAGGAAAAATACGCGATAGCCCGGAAAAGAGCGAACGAGATTCTGCTGGAGATACTGAGCAGGTTCACGCTCCGGTCGCTTGTTCTGTTCAGAAGCTATGGTGATCAGAGAATGGCGTGGGAGTTCCTCAGCGCGACACCAGTTGCACCACGGATACAGAACATATGGCAGGGGGAGGATCCCGAGGAAATCGAGAAAAAGATCAGGAAGCTGAGAGAGGGAGACATTGTTCTAACCTCCGCATCGGCGAGGCTCTGGGAGGGAGTTGACATACCCGGTCTCCGGCTGGTGGTGATAGACGCGCTTCCATACCCCGGAAAGGATCCTCTCGACAGGAAATACAACTTCAGAGCCGGATACGAAACCATGCTCAAAAGGCTGAAGCAGGGTCTCGGGCGCATAGTGAGATCGGATGATGACTGGGGAGCGGCCGTCGTGATAGACAGGAGGTTTACCGAGAGGTTCCCATCCATCGCGCCTCGGCTGCCTTGGTTCATGGGCGAGGACTTCAGAAAGATGAGGCTCACGGAGGCCCTCAGCGAGCTTGATGAGTTTGTCAGAAAGAGGGGCGGGACATCGGTCATTTGAGGACCGAGATCATGAATCTGCTACCTCAGCCGAAGGATCTCGAGGGAATAGCCCTGATGTACGGCCTGAACAGATTCTTCAGCTCTAAGAGGAACCTTGTGGGAAAGGCCTTCCGGATAGACCAGTATATCTCCCGTCTGATGAGGGGAGATATACTGAAGCCGGAGACAGCCATCTATGACAGGATGAACGTATATTTTCTCAACAGGTCGATGCATCAGGCCAATGAGGCCTGCAACAAACTCTGGGCAACAGTGGAGCTCTATCATGGGATGAAAACGGGAAGAAAGCTCTGCAGGAGATTTAATGAAAATTTCCTACCCACATCCACCATACCCACGCTTCATTATGCCAATATCTCGGCCCTTCTGTCGATCCTCAGCCTTTTCGGCGTAGCCTCCATAGCGTACAGGAAAGGGAAGCTGCGGTTCTACAATCTCGTCAGAACCGCCGATGGGATAATCCTGATCGAGAGGAAGAGGCACCTCTCCGAGATTTTTGGAACGGCGAAGAGAGGGTGGCACGAGCAGATCCTGCAGATGTACGGAGGACTGCGACAGAAGGGAATTGGGCTACCGGAAATAGACATGGAAGGCTGCAGGCGGTTGATGAAGGCCCGTCTGAAATATCACTATGACATACTGGGGCAGACCACTATGAGGGATGTCTACGGTGTGGAAAAATACTTTGATCTCCTTCCCGTGGCCGTTAGATCGATTAGCTCCGCCGTGGAAAGCCTGTGCAGAATAATGGGAAGTTTGCCGAATAAATGCGATTCAAGATTCGATGAGTTGCTCCTCAAGCTTCCGGATGTATCGCGTGAGTACGGGGTGAAATTAACCCTGTGATCGATGTCGAAAACCTATTACAGCAGCTTGGTCTGAAATAATCCGGTAAACGGTCTCAGATCATCAAAGATCTACGAGAACCTTCTGAGTCCGGAGAGCTCTTCCCCGGATAGGTCGCCGAGCCTGTCTCGGATGCGGTTGTAAGAGCCATTCGGCACGTATACCCTTATCCCGAGCTTGAGGAAAATCCTCACAGCGTCAAGGGGAGGATCGAACAGAGACACGAACCAGATATTGTCCGGGAATCCGTAAATTTTCCTGGGGATGTAGGCATCCCCCACTGTGAGTTTCCATCTTTCCCGCACCTCCCTCTTAAGTGATATGAACACAGCCTTCTGAGAATCCCTACGGAGGGTTGTGGAATCAGGTATCATGAAATCGAATTCGGCCTCACCCAATTTGGACGGCTTCTCCCGGGAATTCCGAAGAAATCCAGCAGGCGCATGAACAGAATTTCAAACGTTCTTCCCGCCCTCGTCCTCCTGCTGTTCGCGAGCGATGTCCCGAAATCCCTGTAGCTGTATTCTCCGTACTCTCCTTTCTGGAATTTCTCCCTGACCCTTCTTTCATACCTGCTGTAAATTTCACGCCTTCCGAGTACTATATTTCACTAAGCGAGATAGTAGCTCTTGCCAATAGAGAGGGATAGAATAACTCTGCAAAAGTTATATGCTTTTAAAAGGCTATCATCACTGCTCGGAAAAGAGATAGCAATGGTAATTAGTGATGGGGTACCAGATAGAGCCAATTTCTCTAATAACCTCCTTCTCTTTGGCGCTTAGTTCTAATAGTCTACCTATATTTTTAAGAAAACCTTCTATAACGCTCTTAGGAATATTTTCTAATTCTAAGATGGGGTGGGCGGAGAAACTCAATGAAGGAGCATAAAGTACTAGAACACAAGCAAAACCTACTATTACCGTGTGTATATCAAAGTATATCTCTTCAGGACACCGAATTAATACACCAACACTTTGTGTTCTTTCTTGTTCCATTCTCACAATAAGACTGCCATCTTTTTGACTAATAAATTCAAGTCGTCTTGGATCTCCTCCTTTTTGAGGAACAGCAATAAGCTCTCCCCTAAGTGGATCAATGAATATGTCAAATTTTTTAAAGGTAGGAGCACTGTAAGATTTATTCTTTAAAATATCAATTATTATTTCTAGTTCTCCTATGAGTACTCCTATTTTACCTGCTAGAGGAAGGGGGCAATACTTTATTAATTCAGGAACGAATTCGCATAACTTAAGATCTCCATCCGTCAAAGACCGCAAACCTTCGGGTGTCCGAATAAGTACATGGCTTTCCTTCCTTAGTCTTTCCATAGTTTCTTTTAAAGAAAATATACGCTTTAGTAAACGTTCTAGAGAAAGAAAGTCGATCTTCTTATATTTTGGCAAATCGAACGAAAGAATTAATTGCGGAAAGCCTCCATTAAGGTGTAATCTTCTTAAGCTTTTCCACTTTCCGTAGAGCTGTTTCAAAGGTAGGAAGTCCCTGGTCATTTTCGAGTAGTCTAGACATATATGTATCAACTTAGGTGAAACTATAAATTTTTTAATGGTAGGAGAGATGGAATGATTAGTAAATCCCCCATGACTTCTCCCCCAATCCTGTATAGCGTCGCACAATACCAATAAAGCTAAAACTGGTGTTTCTGAGAATGTTATAGGGCGATCTATCTCATCATCGTGAAAGGCTACTGCTCGAATTGCAGGAATATACTTAGTTCTCATGTCTGGTTTTATATAGCTTAAAAGTTCAATCGCTCCTAAGACCCCATGGTTATACATATATTTCTTTGTGAAAGAGAAAATGTCATCTTCAATTTGTAGCAGTAGAGAAAGAAAGTCGATCAGTAGTCTATGGTCATGGAATACAGGAGGGGATTGAATTTTCAAACTACTAAAACACTCGGAGAAGATATTTGAAAAGTGTATGAAAAAACCTGCGCTTATACTTAAGGGATAGCAAAGATCGTGAAAAATACTAGCTAGAACTAAACATCTCTTTTTATTTTCATCTAGAATCATATTTGCACCTTCTACTAGACTTTTTGATAGGATCATAACTCGCAAGGCATGTTCTAAATGATCTCTGTAAAACTTCTTTTCGAATCCCATAACAGCGATATTAAAATCTTCAAAACGACTCAGTTGTCTGCCTAATTCCAATAAATCTTTTATGCTTTTGGAAAGGTCATCCCCTATAAAATAATTAACGAGATCTGAAAGAAGCCTCGCAGCCAACTCTTTCCGTCTTTTATTATCGGACTCATCTAACCATGTAAGTAATTTCTTTCTAACGGTGTCCTCCCAACTACCTAGTTCAACTAGGTAAGAATCAAATGAAAGTCTTTTAGTGCTCCATTTCTCATGAATCCTTCCCACCTAATAAATAACCCCCTACATAAATTATAAAAACTTTCTTGAACGTTAAGTTTCATAGAGAGAATATCTAGATGTAGTGTCTCAACTTACGGCACTTCTTCATCAAAAATTTTATATAGGATCTCTGAGTGCTGAGTCCCCTCGCAATCATTAAAAAATGATTGCGACGAATAAGCACGACCTTAAAAGAAGAGCAAGAGAACTTGAAAGAAGTGCACAGGATTTAAGAAGAATTGCAGAAGTAATATAACTTTAAAATCGTACCTCCTTTAGCTAAGAATTGATAGATCACAAGACCTACAAACACTATCCACACTCCTATTTTGTACTAAAAGTACAAAAACACTAATAACAGCCCACGCAGAATAGAGAATGTGAGAACATGTCATCCGCAAAAATACCACTAAAAAGAATAGACAAATACATCTGGGAAATACCAAAAGACTACAGACCAGGCATGAGAGTACCAGCCAGAATATACGCA
>QMSC01000007.1 GCA_003649515.1 Thermoprotei archaeon
AATGTAATGTAAGTATAGGGTAGGTACGTTAGGGCTCTAGCAAAGCCCTTCGCAGTCCTAGCGTCAGGGAACTCGAAGAAGTAGAGGCCCAGAGGATTACTCTTATAGTCCTGATACAGGGTTACTGCATTGTACTTCCATAAGGGAAACACATGCTTGTGGAAATGATACGAGACCAGCTGTTGAGACTTCTCAACACTCTTACCCATTGAGGTAAGTGATTTGAACGGATCTCTCATCTTCTCCTTAATTATGTACAGGTCTAGTTCATCCAGCGAAACTCTTTTAGATACCGTAAATATCTCTACCTGCTCAAGCTCTTTCTCAAAAACCTTGGTGAAATCCTCTAGCTTTGCATCAAAGCCCTCCCTACTGTATACCACAAGAGGAGAAGCTGGGTTCCAGTGGAACTCTACTAGTCCTATTTCATGGAAAACTGGTTTCTCCCTGAAGATGTCAATGTAGGTCTTAAGGTGCTCCTCAGGTATAACAGCCTTGACGAAGAAGTACTCCTTTTCGCCTATAATCTTTCCTATGGACATGACATACGGCTTTTCGAAGTACTCAACGCTATAGCCCTTGTCCTCAAAGAGCATAAAGGATGGAATTAAGCCCATCTTCCAGTAATCGGGAATGAACGTTATTCTGGCTTTGTTCATTAAGTCCTTTATTTTCACACTTACATATGCGACTGTAAATCCTGCCTTTTCAGCAACCTCTGTATAGTGCAAGGCTTTTGGAATATTCTTTAAAATTCCGTACTCGGACTCGCTAATCCTAATAATTATCACCCCAATGTATTGTGCTATCCGTTCCTATATTTATACTTTTCCTAAGAAAGATAAGGTCAAAAATATTGATAATTGTTTTCTGTGTTATTCTTTCCCATTTGAGTGTAAGAATGTTTCATCAATAAACCGAGCATAGCACTATTAAAGACTCTTTATATGTTGAAAAAATACTTGTTAAAACAGAAGCTTTCATATACAAAATTTCATCAATTCTTTTAAAGGAAAAGCCGTTAACGTCGACTATTGGTCGTGAAAAATACTAGACACGCAATTAGTCTTGTTAATTAAACATATTTTACATGAAATTTAGTTGCTTTTAAGCAAAAATGATCCGTGAATTTATGTTGATAAAAGAGCTCACGAAAAACGTTTTATTTAAGCGATTTAGCTATTTTGGATTTAGAACATTGAATATTTGACCTAAAATGGATGTGTTAAACTACTACAGGAGGACAATTGTGCTTAAGGAGGTTTCGGAGTTTCTCGCTGACAGATGGATCGCAGTACATTGTATGCTCAAGTTAAAAGATGGTAGACCCATGCTCATAAGGTACATCAGAAACAAGCCTTTAAGGGTTCTTTCTCAAGCCGATTTCTTAGAAATATTAAAGAAACTTGCCCCTCTTAAGCCCAGGACATTTTATGGCTCAGCAAATCTATACAAGAGGCTCGAAAGAAGAGAAGATGCCCTAAACTATCTGGAAAATATCTATGCGAGGACACCGACATGGGATATAGATAGCAGGCCTGAGTGGTGGAGAGCAACCCTCGAAGTTGCAAGGGTGATAGTGAACTTCCTTGAGAGGAAGGGCATTGCAAGATCCGTCTATTTAAAGTGGTCAGGCAGAGGACTTCACATACACGTTCATGAACACGCAATATCAGAGGATGTGTACTCGAAGGTACATCCAATAGACGTCGCGTATAGTCTCGTAGACTACGTTTTAACTAAGGTAAGGAGCAAGATAAATGAGATAAACATAAAGTATAGCACGTCTATTAAAGTCGAAAACTTAATGGACCCCCAAAGAGTTTTCACAGCTCCTCTAAGTTTACACAGAAAGTTAGACGTAGTTTGCGTAGCCTTCAAGCCCGAGGAAATAGACGATTTCGAACCCTCTTGGACACAACCCGGAAACTTTAGACACAATCCTCGATGGAGGGAATACGATAAAGGCGAGGCTGACGAGCTTGTTCTAAAAGCCTATAGAAGCATAGGTCCCTATCCTAAGCCCGGTGCACGTCCCAGGCGAAAGCACCCTCCTCTCGATGTGCAAATAAGGAAGTTTTTGGAGGAAGCCGCCCAGCCAGTCCCCGAGCACGAGGCGATACTGGATATACTTAAGTACAATCCTAACCCTGCACCTTTGACTGAAGGGAGAAACCTGAGAAAGGACTCTAGACAAGCTATAGTATTCCTAGAAGACGTCATAAGTCACTATATTCAGGGTAGGCTCTCCTTTGAAGAAATGGTACAGATAATATCACATTATAAGAGGCTTGTTCTGCCGGCACTCGACTACCCTGAGGATGTAAAGCGCAATCTCATAGAACTTTATGGTAGCGCTCTTAAGGTTGTAACGCAGCTAAGGAAACCCAGCAAAGTGAAAGCTTGGCTCTTAAGTCACGGTCCTCCTCGGAGTAGCGAGAGCATAGACAAGTTCATGAAGGAGGAAGAAAACTCATAGCTTAACGTTTTTAAGACCTTTCCTTACTAGCGATAAAGCTTCCTCTAGGTCCATAAGTTCTCGAAACTGAGCCCCTCCAACGTTTCTCCTCCCCCCAGCTTGAATCGAGGGTTTAAGCTCTCTAAGGAACCTATAGAAACCTCTTAGATCTATGTTAGGATTCTTCGTAGCGATACTTAACCTGCAGACTCGTCCTCTTCGTAAATCTAGGGCTACTACGATATCGTGTTCTTCCTCTAAAGCTAACATAGCCTCTCTCATGGCTGCTTTCTCCAGGACCTCTCCTCCATTAAAAGTGAAGTAAGCAACATTCCTAGACAAACTACTTGCTTTCTTGAGTAGCTCGGCGACTTTAGCCTCGACTACATACCACTTTTTAGCCTCTTCGAAAGCCCATCTTGCAATCTCCTCCCAGCAGTCTTTCAAAACATTTTCTATGATAGCGAACCTCATGGAGTCGCTTGGAGAGTTTAAGAGGTAGGCTCTATGAAGAGCTTTACTTAGGTCACTACGCAGATTACCCTCCTCTATTTCATTTATAGCGTTCAATAATTTCAGAAAAGCGGAGGGTCCAGAAGAATACTCGTCTTGAAGTATTAGAAAGACCAACTGTGAAACGCTTGGAACATACGCCTTAAATTTAACCCCTTTAAATGACCTGTCATGGACAAACACCTGTACTAACGTCTCATCGTGATGATCTATTAGCAAATTATAGCCCTCATAGATAAGCCCCTTCGTGGGGGGAAGCTCGACGAGTATTGAATCCTTAACCCTTAACCTCCCCAGCTCACTGAGCCTAGGAAAATATACATTTGCTCGGGGATCAACTTCTAAACCTCTTAGCTTCAAATATTTAATTACAAGTGCGGAGGCAAGAATTCCATCAAGATCTCCATCGCTTACAATGTTTACTCCATGCTTTTTAACGAAGCTCAGCAATAGGTTTCTCGCATTTTCAAGCAATTTGGGGTCGAGAGCATTAATCAACGGTTCATCATCCTCAGGAAGATATTTTGGCTTTCTTCTCGAACTGTTCTTCGTAGCGTCGCCTAATTTCTCCTATGGTGGATGCCTCCCAAGGAGACTTGTCATACCTTATTCTAACTATTCTAGCAAAACGTAACGCTAAACCTGACCTGTATTTCGGACTTTTCTGTATTTCACTATATGCTACTTCAACCACTATTTGAGGCTTAACCCAGACCCTCCAGCCCTCTTCCCTCACCTTTAGCTCTAGAAGTCGTTTCGTCATCTCTTTGAATTCCTCGTCTGTTAAACCCTTAAAGGTTTTCCCCACGACCAAGAACTCGCCCGTTTCCTCATCTAGAGCCGCGAGATAATAATCGCTTAGCCACCCCCTTCTCCTACCATGGCCCCATTCCGCTCCTATTATTACAAGATCAAGAGTTTCAGCAGGCTTGACTTTAAACCAGTACTTCCCTCTAATGCCTGGCATATACGGACTATCCAGCCGTTTGGCCATGAGACCCTCATGCCCCAAGCCTATGCTCTTCTGGTAGAAATCCTTCGCCTCTTGAAGATCGGCCGTAATTATCCGCTCAATAAGCAGTTCTTCATCCACAATTTCCTCCAGTAGGCTTGTCCGCTCCTTATATGGCTTCTCGACAAGAATTCTTCCATCTAGGTAAAGGACGTCAAAGACCCTTATTTCAAAAGGCAACTCTCTCATTAATCTCCCCATTTCGTGTTTTCTCCTAATTCTTCTGACGAGATCCTGGAACCTTACCGGTTTGCCATTCTTGAAGCTCATCGCCTCGCAGTCCAGGACTATTTCATGAGCATGCACATGCTCTTTCACTAGCTTCACGACGTCGGGCAGGCTTTCAGTAACTTCTGTAAGCCTCCTAGTGAAAAGCCTAACTCTATCACCCTTCTTGTGGATCTGTAATCTAATACCATCGTACTTAAACTCAAATGCAGCTATACCGCCGCACTCCCGTAAAGCTGCTCTTACATCGTATAGCATTTCTGCAAGCATGGGCTTAACGGGTCTGAAGAGCTCCAATTTTACCTTTTGAAGCCCCTCTTCTCCCTGAAGAACGGCTATCTCGGCCAATTCACCTAAGTCGGCCCTGAACATGTAGGCCTTGCGGACAGTTTCAATGTCTACACCAGCAATTTTAGCTAGAGCCTCGAGTACTAGCCCTTCGTTAGCTCCAACTCGCGGTTCGCCGAAAATAAATCTAACAAGGTACTCTAACTCATCTTGACCGAGGGACACGAACAACGTCTCAAGGAGCCTCTGCTTTCTCCTTCGAGAATCCTCCCCCTTAATCAGCGATATCTTCCTCAAGTACTCATGGACCTCTTTCAGCGTTAATTTCCTCTCTACGAGACTTACTATTCCTCTAGTACTTCTATAGGCCTTGCTTACAGAGGACCAACCGACTTCCAGCTTCAAGTCAGAATATTCAGGGAATATTTTACCAGTAAGCAACCACATGGCAGGCCCTATCTCATCGGGCTCTAAGTTTTTTAGCAAGTAGACTATCAAGTTTATCTTCTCGAGCCTGCTCTTAGTCCTTTCAAGTTTTTTTACTATCTCAACGAAGTCTTTAAACAGCATTGTCCTTGAGACTCCACTAGGCTAGATATTAATTTACGTCGATTCGTTAAAAAGATCATTTTTAAATTAACCACTACTGCTCTAAAACATTTTCCGTAAGAGCTAGCGCAATTTCTTGAGAGGCTAGAACAGGATTAGAGAGAAGCTCGAAACGTTTATACAGACGCTATTCTAAAATGTGACCGCTTTACAAGGTATTAAGGGATTTTATATGAGAAGAGAGAAGATAGGGTACATTCTGGGACCGCTACTCTTTATTCTATGCCTCTTACACCCTCTTCCAGGAATGGAAGCAGCAGCCCGGTTACAGGGTGTTCCACGAATAATGCCTCAACTAGCCCTTGGTGTGCTGTTATGGACTGCAACGTGGTGGGTAACCGAATGTGTTCCTCTAGGTCTTGCCGCACTTGTACCAACCCTCATCTTCCCCCTCGTAGGACTTGTGTCATGGAAGACTGCCCTCTCCTCGTTTACGAGTCCAATAATATGGATCTTTATGGGAGGATTCGTTCTCGCTAAGGCTTTCCAGGTATGGGGTCTTGACAGAAGGATAGCTCTTAAACTCGCCCTATTTTATAAGGGTAAGAACCCCTTTATCAATGCTTTTTTCGTTGCCTCTCTACCCGTGTTTATACTGACTATGACTGGATCAATAACGGCCTCCACGTCCATAGTATACCCCATAGCTCTCGCTTACTTAACGTCGCTGGGATTCAGTAGGGGAAGTAAGTATGCTGAGGCAACCATGTTAACGCTAGGTCAGGCAGCCACTGCAGGTGCGATGTTCCTCCTAATAAGTACGCCGCCTAACCTTATAGCTAAGCAGGTTATAGAGAACAATCTTAAGGGAGTTACAATAACGTTCTTTGACTGGATTATAATAGGCACACCGCATGCATTTTTAGGACTGCTTATAACGTGGTTTATAGTGTTCTTGTTGCTTAAACCTGAGATAAAGGTCTTATCTAAAAAGACTCAATTAATACGAGAAGGAAAGACCCTTAAACCCATGACCAAAGGAGAAAAAGCAGTTTTAGCGGTTTTCATCCTGACCCTGACTCTATGGATGTTACCTGGAGCTCTCTTAATAGCATCCAGTTTCTACCCCGAAATAATGCCACTAGCTTACAAAGTGAAGGGAATTCTTCCGGAAGCCGCTCCTGCAGTTTTAGCGCTGTTCCTTTTAGGCCTATTAAGGGTAGATAAGCGGCCATTGCTCACGTGGAGGGATATAGAGGAGGGAATAGACTGGAACGTCGTGTTTCTCTTCGGTGGAGGTATAGTTTTAGGAACAGGCTTAAAGAACAGCGGCTTTGCCAAGTGGATAGCGTTAATGCTAACGGAACAAACCATGTGGTCCCTTAACATCTGGACGATCTCGATGCTAAGTGGAATAATGGCATTCCTAATAACTTACCCAGCTTCAAATACAGCCTCGTCGCTTATAGCATGTCCTCTCGCAGCTTCTATTGCAATTGGAGCTGGAATAAACCCGATACCACCTGTCATCACAGCAGCTCTAGCCGCTTCCATCTCAAGCGCCCTCCCTAGCACTACGCCCCCTATGGCTATTGTATATGGGTCTGGTTACATAAGGCTATGGAACATGTTCAAAGTAGGCATGGTCGCCGATACCATAAGACTGATACTCTTACTGATAATAGAGCCATACCTGGCAGTGTACCTATGCCAGCTAAAGGGCCTTCCACTCCTTCTAACGAGCCCTTAAATGCCAGTGTACATTCACATATAATCCTCCTTAGTGTACACTTAAGCAAGTAAAGCGGTAGGGAAACCCGTTTTATTGATGCCTCTCATCTAGACTATTAGGTCGAGAATATCGTTTAGCTCGTTAAGGATCTTCTCCAGACATGCCATAACATCCCTGTGCTCTGAAGGCAGCTTATCCCTCATCTCGGCTAGAGAACTTCTTAACGCAGTACCTTTTGAGAGACTTTCACGAGGATTGAAAGGCCAGCTCTTACTCAGGACAATTTCTATTAGGTTCTTCTGGTATTCCCCAAGCTCCCTTACGAGCTCCTCGATCGAAATGTAGTCTTCCCTGCTTGTTAACGGTTTCTTGCGGTGTTTTTTAAGATAGCTGCACGCCAAGGACTCGGATAAATCTCCTATTCTCTCCAAACTTTGAACTACAAGCCTTAAGTCGAGAAGTCTGAGCTTTTCCTCGCTTGGAAGTAAGGGATCACTAATGGATTTCCTTATGTTCCTTACAGCGAAGAAGTAAAGCTTATCTACTTTATCATCCCTCCTCATAACACTTTCAGCGAGAGCTCTATTTCCACTCATCCAAGCTCTAACGGCGTCACTATACATTGACCTAGTGACACTATCCATTCTCTTAACAACTAAGTCTAGTCCCGATTCTGCATTAGTAAAACACTGTAGTACTATTCGTCTCGGTTCCTCCTCGACCACTTCGAGCCCTATAAGTCTCCTCAATAGATCTTCAAGCACAGGGAGGAATGAATCCGGGATGTTATCGTGATGCAGTATCTCTATAAGGTCATATCCGTTGAGATATGCACCTAATATATGTCTCGTAATGCCTTCGCAAAAGTCTATTTTAATACACTTTCCTACCTTCTTCTCCTTAACGTGTCCAATAGGGTGTAACTCTATAACCCCATTGCTGAGAATGTTTATGAAAACCGTCTTACTCTCCTTTAAGAAACTCTCAACCCACTTCTTGGGGATGGAGACGTAGTATGAATTCCCGATCTTGACTACATTTCGGGCAAACACTACCCCTATTCACCTTCAAGTATTTAACGTATTATCCTACTAAAATCCTATCTTCAAGGGCGCCAGAACCGTAAAAGGATTTAAGTGAAAGTCAAGTGTTTAATAATGATCCATTATGAGTAACTTGGTCATATGGACTCTCCTATCCCCCTTGATACTAAGGTGTGTTGATAGGATTATTCGGGATCCCGTAGAGTCGATGAGTCTCGAGTCCGAAAGGGAGAAGCACCCCCTCGTCAATTACCTCGAACAACGATTCAACGAAGTCTTTAAACCGGATGGAGGACTCTCATGTCCCGAATTAGAGGAGCGCTTAAGAGATATGAAAGAAAGATACCCTGAAAAGCTTGAGAAGCTAGTAGAAACGTTTGTGAAAGAGTACTACCAATACTTAAAGTACAGGAAGAGAAAGCCTGCCTTAAGCAGGGAATACTACTCCGCTACCTTTAGCGGGGAATCTATCTCCCTTTAAAATTCTCCTCCTGATAGACAACTTCTCCATTTACTATTGCAGCCAGTATCCGAACACCTCTTATATTCCTTTCATTCATCTCCAACGTATGAGCGTCAATTACCACTAAGTCTGCATCCCTCCCGACCTCAATGATACCAGCGTTTTCTCCGGTTATCCTCGCTGCATTTTCAGTGTACATCTTAATGGCATCGAGCAGACTCAGACACTCCATGTAAGTGTATTTGAAAAGCTCCCTACCCTCGTATTTACCTCTTGTAATAGCGGCGTAGATGCTTTCCCAAGGATTATGGGGTTCCACTGGAGCATCAGAAGAGGCAGCGACGTTTAACCCACTTTTAAGTAATGTTTTGAAAGCGTAAGTCCAGCGCGCTCTCTCTTCACCCAACCTCCTAACGATCCACCAATCGGTTATTATGAAATGTGGCTGAACTACAATATGAGGCATTAATCGTCTTAGCCTCTTAAGAAGCACAGGGGATATCAGAGAAGCGTGTTCAATCCTAATTAAATCTCCTTGAATTCCCGAGATCTCCATAGCGTCCAAGACTTCTTTGAGGGCCCTATCGCCTATTGCGTGGACTGCGACTTGAATGCCAAGGTTCTTTGCTAGCTTAAAGATGTCGATTAGCTCATTCCTCGACATTAAAAGCTCGCCTTTATTCCCAGGATCATCGCTATAGGCATCCATCAATGCAGCAGTCCTACCTCCTAGACTTCCGTCTACAAGGATCTTCACTCCTGAGATCCTAAGGACACGATCATCTGCATTGACGCTCGTTTGAAGCCTTTTTAAATCGTTTAACAGTCCCCGCTCTAAATACACCCTAACTTTAAGTCTGAGCTTGCCTTTTTCCCGAAGCCTCTGAAGGGCTGTGAGCTCCTCGCGAGTAACAGATACAGCATGAACGGTCGTTAGACCTACTTTCAATAATTCTTGTAGTACCCCCTCGAGAGCTCGTTCAATATCGTCCATTGATGGTTGAGGAATAACTTTTCTAACTAAGCTTAATGCTCCCTCGCGCAGAATACCTGTAGGCTCTCCATCATCAGCTCTCTCTATAACTCCATCAGGAGGATCTTTAGTTAGCTTATCAATTCCAGCAATTTTGAGTGCTAGAGTGTTAGCCACCGCTATATGTCCGCATACCCGAACTAGGAAAACGGGATTCCTAGGCGAAACTTCATCTAAATCCCAGCGATTAGGGTACCTCTTCTCTGCGAAGATCTCTTGATCCCATCCTCTACCTAAAATCCACTTTCCAGGTCCCAGCTCTTCAGCCTTCCTTCTAACCAAGTCTTTAAGCACTTTAATCGAGGGAACATTTCTAAGGTCAAGCATCATGTGCGCAATAGCGAGTCCTAGTAAGTGTATGTGTGCATCACATAGACCCGGCAGGACTACCTTTCCGTTAAGGTCTATTACCTTATCTCCCGCATCAATTCTCCTTAAAACCTCCGCTGATGGTCCTACGAACACTATCTTACCGTTGCGAATTATTAGGCCAAAGTCCTCCTTTAGAGAATCGCCAACTAAAATGTTTGCGTGTAGGAGAACAAGTCCGCTCAAGACACTTCCCAGATCAAAGTATTGGACAGACAAGTAAACTTTTTGACAAACATATACTAAGTTTTCTCATTCAACTAGAAGAGGTGATGGCATAATGCTGGGAGCCCTTAAAGTTTACTGGGATTCGTTCATAATGCTGTTCGTAGTCTTCGATGCTATAGGGAACGCTCCCGTATTTTACGTGTTAACGAAGGATTTGAGTGAAGGAAAGAGACATCAGGTTTTCAGAAAGTCGGTTGTAGTAGCAGGTCTCCTCCTGCTTTTCTTCATGTTTGCTGGAGTTCCCTTCCTCGAGTATTATGGAGTTACCTTGAACGACTTCAGGATAGCAGGGGGTATTTTACTGCTGCTTCTGGCAATTGAAGGGGTATTGGGCAAAGTGGAGGCTCAGCTAATACGAAGCGAAGATATAGCAATAGTTCCGATGGCTACGCCCCTCCTAGCCGGTCCTGGAAGCATCTACACAGTAATGTATCTAAATAGCGTCTATGGAGCCTCTCCCACATTAGTTTCGATACTCTTAAACATACTCGTTACTTGGATTGTACTGAAGTACAGTGATTTCCTACTAACGAAACTTGGTAGGAATGTCCTTCTAGTACTCTCACGATTAATGGCCTTCCTACTGGCCGTGATAGCCGTAACTATGCTGAGACAGGGAATAGAAGGATTCCTCAAAAGTATTTAAAATAACAAACAAATTGGTTCCTTCCCAATCGTTGAACGAGCGTTAAGCTTAAAGCTAAATTACTTTGCTGAAACCTCCTCTATTATCTTGATTAAGTTTTTAATGCAGATCTCAGAAGCCGCTTCGCCCATTTCTGAGAACTCTGCGCCTCCGGGCTTCACTAAAAGTTCCTCACTTAACTTAGCGGTTGGTCTCCAATGAGTTTCAAGTGAGATATACCCGCTGTAACCGTCCCGAATAAGCGCCTTTATCTGCCCTCTATAATCTACATCGCCCTCTCCTATGGGGCAGGGTTCAGGCTTACCACTAGCGCCCTTTCTCAAGCCGTCCTTTACGTGCACGTGAACGATATACTCCCTGACGTAGTTGTAACCGTCGGGATAAGGAACTTCGTTATAGGGATCCCATATATCGTTGCCTGGATCCCAGACCGCTTTCACGTACTTTGAGTTTACCCTCTTAAGAAAGTCCGCCAGGTATCTTCCATTAGTGACGAAAGTTGCAGGCTCATTTTCTATGGCTAATATAACGCCTTCTTTCTCAATGATTTCCAATGGTTCAGCAAATTTCTCAAGTATTGTATCAATGTAATCCTCATACCTACCTTTACGCCAGAACGTAAATCCCCTGATAATGTTGGTGTCTAGAGATTTAGCAAGCTCAATACAGTTTTTGAGAATTTTGATGTGTTCGTTATACTCCTTCTCGCTATCGATATCAGCTTTAAAGAAAGGCGAGGCTATGGCACAAACCTTTAAATCGTATTCCTTGAGAATTCTCCTTATGTCTGAAAGTCTATCAAGAAGCTTCTGCGGGGGTGAATTCCATACAGTTCTAAGCTCAACAGCTTCTAGATTGAATCGTTTAGCAAACTTTGCTACTAGCTTTAGGTCTTGAGAAACCTCATCGCTTATCACACTTAATTTGAAAGCGCGCATGTTTTACACCTACAGTATTCTGGCTAACGTAGGCTTTTTAGGTTTATGCTTCTAGCCAGGAACAGTTATCTTAGGTGGACAAACGTAGTCCAGGTATTTCTGCGCCACATTAGCCTCTCTAGCATCGCCCTTATGCACGTATATTCTGTACTTGAAAGTGAGCTGTTCGCCCTTTCTGAGGATGTATACTCCCTCTGGAGACCTTATTCTCTTAAAGTGGGAGATCCCGAAAACATTAGCGGCCATTAAGCCGTAGTCTCGAACGTGCCAGTAGGTGGGGTGCCTAAAGTTCTCTAGGTAGTCGAAGACCGCTACACCATAGACCTCGTTCCCCAGCTTGCCACTGTAATCACACCAGTGAGCTCTCCTGCCCCACGTTTCCTCCTCATTCACTCCTCCAAAGGAGTTAGTTATCCTACCCTCTCCTCCCTTAACCGTTAAGGATGGACAGACCCTAATCGAGAGTATTCCCGCCTCCTTCGTATCCCCCAACTTCACGTCGCCGTATATTGCCCTCAGGTTAACGGTGTAGTCTATGAGCCAGTCTTTAGAAGGAATGTTCCACACGCGTATAGTCCTTATTTCGTCTAACAGCCTCTCACCGTTAGGTCCTGTCCAAACGTTCTCGGCACGTATTTCGGCAAATACTGGTCCACTAGCTAGGCTTAAAAAGGCTTTGTGTTCTATGAAGCCATGATTGGGCTCCTCGCTCCATATGTCAACTCCATTAACATCCCCGTGAGCCGTCCAGAGAGACCTATGATGTATGTGATCTTGAGGTCCATCCTCCGTCACGCTTAGCCCAATTCCAGCATTTAAGGGGTAAAGGTAAGGCTTAACCACGTCAAGGAAGCGATAGCTCGTGATGAGAAACTTTCCGGAGAAGATTTTAATTTCCTTCTCGCTCTCTTCAAGTTTCATCTCGGACTCAAATTCCGCCTCCCCCGGCTCCTCCCTAAGATGTAGCTCTAACACTTTCTCTTCATAGGGCTCCATGTGATCGACTATAAAGGAGGCTTCAGCAAAACCCTCAGAAAAAGCATTTATTTGCAAGGGGCAAATTGCGCCTGTGTATACGTCCTTTATGAAACCGCTTTTATATTCGCTGACGAGACCGGAGGGCAGCTCCAGTGATATGGGCACGTAGAATCTCCTATGGCTCCCGGAAGAAATTCTTATGGTTATTACCTTCATGTTCTTCATATTATCACCGATTTACGGTAATATCCTTCTTCGGTATTATATATTTATTTATATCTATTCAATAAGGGGAAATCAAACATTTAAACAAAAAAGATTCTTTAAATTTTCTAAGCTTTTTGAAGCAATATATCTTGCTCCAAGTGAGAAATCGAAGACCTCAACGGAGAGGTATCCCTTATATTGAATTGATCTCAAGGCATCAACTATTTCTTGGTAGTTTGCCTCTCCAAAACCGGGTCCTAAGCCATTGGTATCGTTTGCGTGGAAGTGTACGAGATATTTAGCGCCCCTCCTAATTATATCTGAATAAGGTCTTTTCTCATCAGTCATGCTATAGACATCTAATATGAGCTTGAAGGCATCGCTATTTACATCCTCTATAAGTTTTACAGCTTCATCTACTGTGTTTATGAAATTAGTTAGATGTCTTGCTAGGGGTTCGATGGTAATAATGCATCCGACGTCATCCGCAACTTTAGAACACCTCTTAAAGCCCTCCACTGCCCATTTCCAAGCACTCTCCCTGCTAACGCCTTCCAGGACGTCGCGTTGCTTAGGGGAACCAAATACGAGAACTGTACCTCCTATATCGCTGTTGAACTTTATGAGCTCGACGAGATAGTCTTGAGTCTTTTTCCTTACTAAGGGGTCTGGATGTGTTATGTGAAGTCCCTTCGGAGTGACAAGTAGCCAGTGTAATCCTACTATCTTCACGTTATGGGTCTCGCTCAATTCCCTTATCCTAAGTCTTTCACCTTTGTCTATTTTCCTGACATCATCAGATAGAGTGAAGGGAGCTATTTCGATGCCATCGTATCCTAGATCCGCCAGAAAGCTGAACACATCCTCCAATTTCCAACCCTCGAAAAGTTCATTGCATATGGAGAACTTCACTTCAATTCACCTTTACAACGGAGCTTTGATAACACTTTTTCGTATTCCTCTCTGTTTACGGGGATTTCTACGGGAGAGCCCTTAAAGGAGGACAGTATAATCGCGTTAACTATCTCAAGCGATTTAAGCCCTTCTTCTCCTGGAATTGCCGGTTCCTTATCCTCAATAATTGCCCTTGCAAAATCCCTAAGTGCTGCTTCATGACCTCCTTTAATGTCGGGTAGTATCAGCACATCCTCCTCGACTTCAGGAGTTAAACCCCACGGCACATCGGTGGTCATAAACATAGCCTCTTTAATTGGGGGACTGAAAAAGGCTATTGTCGCCGATTCCTTATCCATTTTATGTTCGAAATACACAGCCCCCCTATCACCTTGCACCCTCATCCTAATGTACGATGGCTCTGAAATGCTCGCGGCCGATAAGGTACCCTTAGCACCGTTCTCAAAATCAAGTGAAGCTGCTGCTACGTCTTCTACTTCTATCTTGTGAAGAAGAGTTCCCGAGAAAGCTGCAACTCTCTTGGGCATAATTCCTATAATCCATTGAAAGAGGTCTATGAAATGTATGGCTTGATTTATTAAGACGCCTCCACCCTCGTATTTCCAAGTACCTCTCCACCTAGCCATGTTGTAGTAGGGTTGACTTCTATAACAGAAGTATTCCAGAGAAGCGAAGAGCAGGTCTCCTAAGGTCCCCTGTTCCACGATCAGTTCTCTGAGCTTCCTGTACTTCTCTGTGAAACGGTGCTGGAAAACAACTCCCAGTTTTACGCCGCTTTTCCTAGCGGTCTTAATCATGTCATCCGCTTCCTTAACGCTTATAGCTATGGGTTTTTCGACAAGGACGTGTATTCCTCGCTTAGCAACCTCAATAGCCATGTCCCGGTGAAGGAAATGCGGAGTACATATCGACACGCTATCCGGCTTTTCCCTTTCCAGCATCTCAATGTAATCGGTATACCATTTGACTTTAAACTCCTCACCAACACTCCTCGCAAGACCCTCATTCACATCAGCTATGGCTACAAGCTCCATTTCGTCTATTTCGTGAGCTATCTTAGCGTGACCCTTACCCATTATTCCGACGCCGATGACTGCGTGTCTAACCTTTCTCATTGTTTAGGCCTCGCTTCTCAGAGGTAAGGAGATGAAACATGGTATTTAAATTATACAGTGAACATGTTTAAGGAATAGTACTGTGCAATCAGCGAAAGGCTTTACAGAAAGAAATCCGGTAGCGAGAGATTTAAGGCAAACATTATTAGTGCAATAGCCGCCTATTCTCTGAGCAAAAATGATACCTAAAAAACTCGTTGTAATAGGGCTTGATGCCCCTGTACCTAAGAAAATATATGAGCTTGCATTGAAGGGCGAGCTACCAAACTTAAAGAAGCTCATCGAGGGAGGAGTTTACTTTAAAAACTGCTTGACACCTTACCCCACAATTACGCCTCCTAATTGGACTACCATAGTGACAGGAGCGTGGATCGGCACCCATGGAATAACGTGTTTTAGCATGCATAAACCAGGTATGCCCCTAAATGAGACCTACCCCGCCTTTGATTCAAGAGACTGCACAGCTGAGTACATCTGGCAAGCAGCCGAAAGAGTCGGGAAAAGAACAATCATTATCAATTGGCCTACTACATGGCCTCCGACGTTTAAGAAAGGAGTACAAATAGGTGGTGCAGGACTCTCAGTTAACGAGCTTAGATGCGGAATACCAAGAGGAGAGAGCTTTAGGATAAGTGTTTGTGGCGCTCAACTCTTTACAACGGAGGACATACCACTAGCAACGCTGATAAAACTCGTTCCAGCGTCTGGTTGGAAGAACTTGGAAGAGGAAGGGGAATTCCTCGAAGCTAGGCTTCCACTCGAATACAACCACGCTAGATACACTTATCAAGAGCCTAGAGAGTGGTGGTTGCTCGTCAAACGAGACTGGAGCTTCGTTATAGTAGCCCCCGAGAAAGATGTAAACAAAGCCTTCTGTAAGCTAGGCCCAGGCGAATGGAGCGATACTATTGAGTATGTTTTTAAGTCGGAGAAGAAAGAGATTAGGGGAGCGTTTAAGTTCAAGCTCCTCAAGCTGTCTCCAAATGAAGTATCCCTATTCATGACACCAATTGGCGCCCTGGACCCAGAAGAGCTTCCCTCATATCCCAAGGAAATAGGCGAAAAAGTTCTCGAGGCAGTTAAAGAAAGCATACCCATACCCCCTCACAGCGTGTTTAGGGCGCTTAACTTAGGCTGGATCGACGTTGATACGTGGCTTGAATGCATAGACATGGAACATGTATGGCTAGCAGAAGCTGTGGTTTGGTTGATGAAGAATACTGACTGGGATCTCTTTTTCATGCATGCACACTGCCCTGACTGGGCTTATCATGCCTTCATGAACAAAGTTGAACCCTTGGTCACAAAAGATAAGGAAGAGCTCGAGAAATATAGGAGAGCTGAAGTAGGCTTCTACAAGAGCCTTGACAGAATGATAGGTAGAATATTAAGCGCTGTTGACCTTAATGAAACCCTTGTAATAATTACCTCAGATCTCGGCGCTAAACCCTCGCTATATCCTAGACCCGTGATTACGGAGATCCTGGCAAAAGCTGGCCTCCTAAGCTATAAGGTTGATGAGAAGACTGGAGAGAAGGTAGTAGACTGGGGAAACACCCTCGCATATCCTCAACGCTCAGCATATATATACGTTAACTTAAAAGGTAGGGATCCTCACGGCATAGTGGATCCTAAGGACTATGATTCTGTTAGAGACCGCGTAATAAAGGCCTTGTATGATTACACGGATCCGGAAACTGGACTGAAGCCAATACTATTTGCCTTAAAGAAGGAGGACGCTAGGATAATAGGCCTCTATGGAGACAGAATAGGGGATATTGTTTACGCCCTAGATCCCCGCTTCAAGGGGGAGCACGGGACATTCCTGCCCCCCGGAGAGCTCGGAGAGGGATCACTTAAGGGACTACTAATAATGGCTGGCCCAGGCATAAAGAAGGGCGAAGTACTAGAAAGAACTTGTTGGCTTACAGATATAGTACCCACAGTCTGCCATCTCATGGAGTTACCCGTGCCAAAGCACGCTGAAGGAGGGATACTCTACCAGGCTCTTGAAAACCCAAACGGGAAGATGGAGGAACTAAAAAGACTAAGGGAGGAGTATAACGCCTTAAAGGAGAAATACGAGCGCCTAAAGAGAGCTTTTGAAGCAGACAGCTACTTAACCCATAAATACGAGTAATAGACTCTAATCCTTACCGTAACTTTTTATTATCTCCCTTATTCTGCTGTTTTCATTCTCGACTAAAGCTCGGGTAATTCTCGAAGCTTTTGTAGGAGCTCAAGCTCGGTGCGTAATACCCTTATCCTCTCCTGTGCATCCACTGGTAGACCGCATACAGGACAATATTTCGCTGTCGGCGGCAACCATTCACTACATCTAGGACACCTCTCCGGCTTTAGCGCCCTCTTCCCC